>JAQUXV010000258.1 GCA_028692205.1 Eubacteriales bacterium | reverse complement strand
CCTTGGCCTTGGCCTTCTGCGTGGCTTCCCATTCCATCAGCTGCAACGGGCTGATGCCCAGCTGGGCGGCCTGCCACTGGATGCGCTGTTCCTCGGTCATGGCGCTCTGCGTCGTGGGCGTCGCCTGCCCGGCGGCAGCGTTTGGCATCGCCTGCCACTGCGCCAGCTGCTCGGGCGCCATGCCACCCTGCACCGCCTGCCACGGGTTTGGCTGCTGCGCCATGCCCTGTGCCGCTTGCCACTGCGCGGCCTGTTCCGGCGTCATGCCCGCGTACTGAGCAGGCGCGCCTTGCGCTGCCTGCCACTGGGCCGACTGCTCCGGCGTCATGCCCTGTACCGCTTGCCATTGGGCAGTCTGCTCCGGCGCTACACCGGCGTACTGCCCTGCGGACGCGTTTTGCATTGCCTGCCACTGGGCCCGCTGCTCCGGCGACATACTTTGCATCGCCTGCCATTGAGCCGCCTGTTCCGGCGTCATACCCGGATACTGCGCGGCGGACGCGTTCTGCATTGCCTGCCACTGGGCAATCTGCTCCGGTGTCCATTGCCCGTTCGAACCGTTTCCCTGCATTCCGCATCCCCCTTTCCGCCGGTAGGCGACCATTCATTTCGGATCAATGTTAAACAAGTTCGGGGTATCCCCTCAGGGTGCGCCCGGCTCCCCGCAAACGGCGGTGTAAGAACCCGCTTTAGCTCGGTAAGCATTCTTTCGGTCGGGTTTCCCCAACCCACGGCAGCGCCGCATTTTAAGTTTGGCAGGCCGGAACCCCAAAAACGTTCAATAACCGTACGGATCTTTCCATCGTTTGCAGCCGTTACGCGCCGCTTTCCTCTATCGCCCTAAGCCTTGCAAGCACACGCCGCTCCATGCGGGATACCTGCATCTGCGATACGCCCAGCTGCCTGGCGGTTTCCCGTTGGCCCAGCCGGTCGCGGTAGCGCAGGGTAAGCAACTTTCGCTCCTGATCGTCCACCTTGCTTAAAATCCATTCCATCCACTGCGCCTGCTCCACCCGTTCAAAACCCGCGTCGTTATTGCCGAGCATGGCGCTCAGATCGGCGTCGTTTTCCTCGTTCACGGGCGCGTCCAGCGAGGTGATATCCGTTTGATTTCGCAAATCCAAAAGCATCAGCAATTCGTCCGGCGTAATCTCCATCGCCGCGGCCAATTCTTTCGCGCTGGGCTCGCGGAATTCCTCGCGCTCAAACTGCTCGCGTATCTGCTGCATCTTATATAGTTTTTGCCGCGCGTCCCGGGGCACGCGCATTCCGGAAGCTTTATCCCGCAGATAGTTGCGCACATCGCCCGCAATCGTGGGAATCGCATACGTAACAAACCGGAACCCCCGGCCGGGGTCGAAGCGTTCGATGGCTTTCAGCAACGCAATGCTGGCCACCTGCTCCAAATCCTCGCGTTCCGCGCCACGGCCGTCAAAACGCCGCGCCACCGCGCGTGCCAGCGGCAGATAGCTTTCTACCAGCTCGTCGCGCAGCGCAGGCGCCCGCGTTGCCGCATACCGTTCCAGAACCGGAACCATTCTTTCATCATTCATTGTGCACCCGTTCCTTTACACCGGCAGGGAAAAGCCGATGGAACCCACTCCGCACGCATCGCATTGCAGCGATACGTCCGGCATCAGCGTTTCCAGTACGCCGCGGGTGATTTCCAGATCGCTCTGGGGCAGGTCGGACTCGCCGCCGCTTCGCACGGCGTTGAGACAGCAATACAGCCGCCCGCCGTCGATACGCGCGCGCAGTTCCAGCCGTTCCGCTTTAACCGGCTGGTGCAAAAGGCAGTCGCAGCATTCGTCGGTCGCGGAGCGCAGGTCGTCGATCAGCCCGACGTCCAATCCCGCCAGCATGCCGAGTCCGCTCAGCGTCATGCGCGCCAGCAACACAAAATCCTTGTTTGCAGGCAGGCTGAGCAAAATCTCGCCCTTTGTTTCCGCCATATTCCTTACCCCTTTCCGTTTCCCCGGACACCAGTGAAACCGGCTTATCCTATCATATCCAAAAGCATTTTGGCAAGTAGCAGGCCCAGCGTCACCAGCATCATAACCCGCACCAGCCCGCCGCCGTGGCGAATCGTCATGCGGCTGCCGAGCGCCGCCCCGATCATGGCGCACAGCCCTACCGGAATGCCCAGCAGAATCAGCACATCCCCCGTAAACAGCAGGCTCACCAGCGCCGCCAGGTTGCTGGCCAGATTCACCAGCTTTGCCGTTCCGCTCGCAAGCACTTCTTCCATAGTAAACAGATGTAAAAATAACAGAATCAAGAACGTGCCCGTGCCGGGGCCGACGAGCCCGTCGTAAAACCCTACGCCGCACCCGATCGCCAGCGCGATCCCGCGTGACGCCGCCTGCGTGCGCTGTTTGGGTTCCGTGCTTTGCCGCCGCTTGCGCAGCGTAAACACCGCCGCCACCGGGATGCAGCAAAGCACTAACAACTGCACCACACGGTCGGGGAGCGTGGTCATCACCAGCGCGCCGACCGCGCTTGAGGCCAGCGCGCCCAGCGCCGCGGGGATGCCGACACGAAAGTCCACTTTCCCGGCGCGGCCATAGGTGACAGTCGCAAGGGTGGTGCCCATCATGGCGGACAGCTTGTTGGTTCCGGCAGCCAGCGCGGGCGGCAGACCCGCCAGATAGTAAGCCGGCAGCGAGATCATCCCGCCGCCGCCCGCAATGGAATCCACGAAACCCGCCAACAGCGCCAGCGGGCAGACGATCAGGAAAAGGGTGGGCGTAAGCGTCATGCGATTGCTTTCTCCTTTTCGGTGTTCACGTCCCGCGAAAGGGCAAAAAGGCTCAGTATACACAGCAGCGGGCTGAAGGAGAAGAACCGCGCGTCGTCGCCGCAGAGCACGCACATCGTGCCAAGGTTGTACAGGAGCGTCGGCACACACAGCAGCAGCGCGGCTGTCCCGTTGCGCCGCAGCGCCCGGAGCGCGAAAACCAGCATCGCCGCGAACGAGACCCCGATGTTGCCGGAAATCCATTCCGTTACATTCAGGCTCAGCGGCGCGGTGATCAGCGCTTTGACCGCCGTTCCAATGTGGTTGATGCGGCCGTCGTACTTCGGTACGTCCGGCAGGTTGCCGGAGTTACGCACCGCCACGTTGGCTGCGCCCTCGTCCGCCAGCCCCCACACCAGATCGGTCACCCCGTTCACGGCGGCAAACGCGGTTACGGGGTCGGCCTTCGCGGCGCTCGCGGCCATGCGCAGCACCCCGGCAAGCGTCGTGTGGGCGATCAGCCCGCGGGTTGCGCCGAATTTGATGGAGTTATAACTGTGCAGTTTGTAATGATCCCAGCCGGTTTCATCCGCCATTTGGTCGGTAAAGGCGCGGGTTTCCGCGTCCAGCGCGTCCGGGTTTTCCGCGCGGACATCGCAGACGATCGTCATCGGCAGGCCGATGGCTTCTTCCAGCGTATTGTTGGGGTAAGTCACATCCAGCGCGGCGTACAGCGGCCCCCATACCAGCGCGAGCGACACGACCAGCGCGCCCGCGGAAACCAGCGCGCCGCGCCGCTGCCCGCGGCAGGTGAGCAAAGCGGTCACCAGCAGCGGCACGGTAAACAGCAGCGCATTGTGTCGAACCAGCGTGGTGAAGGCGAGCGCAAGGCCGAACGCCAGCGCGTTTCCCCACTTTTTCAGCCATGCGCCACGGCTGAAATACAGGTTGACCGCCTGCGCAGTCAACACCGTAACACCGATGGTCATGGCATTGTCTTTCCAAAGGTACATCAGGGTGTTGCCCAGGATGGGCGCTGCCACCAGCGCCGCTTCCGCCAGCAGCAGCGGCAGCGTTTTAGCGCCCCAAGCGTGCAGCGTCGCCAGCAGATAGCCCACCGCGAAGCTGAACAGCAGGCCTTGCACCGCGAGCGCAAAGGTATAGCTGGGAACGATCAGCACGCACAGCCGAAGCAGCAGCGTATGGAAAACCGGATGCCAGTTGGAATACCGGTTCGTAAGCGCCTGCGTCCACTGCACGGCTGAATCCACCGATACGCCGCCCGGGTTGGCCGCCGCCAGAAACACGCCGAGAATCACAAGGCTTACGCCCGCCGCGGCCAAAAACACGCGCGCGTCCAGCCTGCCGCGCTCCGCCCGCGCCTCTCGCTTCCATGGAGTATGCTCCGCAAACCAGATCAGCGCCCCGTAAAACCCGACCGCAATCGCCGCAAACCACAAAAGCGCCGCCGCCGTTTCCGCGGTGGAAACGAACAGCGCGCTTCGGCTCAGGTAGGCGGCATACGCCAGATACAGCGAAAGGCAAACCGCGCACAGCCGAAAAAAGACGCGGTGCGGCCTGCTCCGCCACGGCAGGGCGGGCACGGGCTCCCGGTTGATGCGGCGTGCTGATTTCATTTTGCGCTCCTTATCCGGTTTGCGGGCCGGCGATTACCGGCCCAAAGAATCAATGCACAAATTCCTGATAGATCGCACGGATGGAAGGTACGAAGTCACAGCAGTCCACGCCCACCAGAATGCTCAGCTCGCTGGAGCCCTGGTCGATCAT
>JAQUXV010000257.1 GCA_028692205.1 Eubacteriales bacterium | reverse complement strand
GCCCGTTCATACGGGCGTTACATTTTCTACAGTCTGTGGTATACTTAAATTTGTACGAGTTCCGACCGCAAGGAGGGCGTAAGCGTGTTTCGTGCCGTACTCCGTTTCATCGTCACCGTGGCGGCCGTGCCGCTTTGCGCGGAATACCTGCCGGGCGTACATATGACGGATTGGACCCAGGCCGCGATGATCGGGGCCATTCTCGCCGCGCTGTACCTTGTGCTCCGGCCGATTATGCGGCTGCTGCTGAAAGTAATCAACTGGCTCACGCTCGGGCTTTTATACGCGGCAGTCGACGCGTGGCTGGTATGGACGTGCATTTCCATGATGGGCGGCGCCGTAACGGTGGATAACTTCTGGTGGGCCGCCGCCATCGCCCTGGTTGTAAACGTCGCGCGCACCCTGATCGGCGCGCTGACCGGGCGTTTACGCGACTGATAAACCACCTGTGGGCAAGACCGGCGCAAAGCCCGCAGCACCCTGAAACGACCGAATCCAAAGGAGTCAATTTATGCACATTTTTCTGGTCAACGACGACGGCATTCAAAGCACCGGCATTCACGCGCTGTGTAAAGCGGCGGTTGCGAAGGGCCACAGGATCAGCGTTTGCGCCCCCAGTGCCCAGCAAAGCGCCGCCAGCCAGCGGATTACGCTTACGGACCCTATTTATGTAAAAGAATACAACATGGGCATGGAGAATGTTGAGGCCTGGGCCATCACCGGCACGCCGACGGACTGCGTGCGGCTCGGGCTTTTCGAGCTGGTTCACGATCCGGTGGACGTATTGATTTCCGGTATCAACGACGGCTACAACGCCGGGATGGCGGTACACTACAGCGGCACCGTCGGCGCGGCGACCGAAGCGGCGCTCAACCGCGTACGCTCCATGGCCGTCAGCGTACACCACATGGCGGATCAATCCCTGTACGATTATGTGGCGAAGCTCGCCATTATGACCGCCGAACGGTACACGGAACTGAAAACTCCGCCCGCAACCGTCCTGAACATGAACGCGCCGCTTCGCAAACCGGCGGATATTCTGGAGCCGGTGCTCGCGCCCCTTTCCATCGCCAATTACAAGGATAGTTACATCCGCCGGGAAAGCCCGCGCAGCGGTGTCTATTACTGGATGAGTAACGAATGCCGCACCGAGCCGCCCGAACCCGGTTCCGATTTGGACCTGCTGGGCAAAGGGCACATCACCTACACCTTTATGGGCAACCCCAGCGAGCACAGCGCCGCGTTTACTTCGTTCGTGCAGGGGCTGGCAAACGCCTGACGCCGTCGGCTGCCGACCAGCCGGTTGTTCCCAGCCGGCTGTTTGCCCGGCGGTTTGAACCCGTAACGGATATTCCGCAGCGTAACGCGGGCCCGGTTGCGGTTTTGCAAAGCCCGCGCCCCGCATCCGGCCTGCCGCGGTTTCACCCCGCGCCGGTGCCTACGGCAGCGGAAAGCGCTTTCCCTCATTTTCATCGGCACGGCAGCCCCCATTATTATCAGCAGTATGCAAGCTCTTAAAAAACCGTCTTCCCGTCCGCGCGGCCTGCGCGGGCCGGGGCAAAGGGCAGGGTGCGAAACATGGATACACAGGAAATCGTCCGTCGGCTGAACCTGCGCGGCAAAGCCCTCAGCAAGGGGCATCGCCGCATCGCCGCGTTCATCGCCGAGCATTCGGAAAAAGCGGCCTTCATGACCGCCGTTACCCTCGGCCAAAGCTGCGGGGTAAGCGAATCCACCGTGGTGCGTTTCGCCACCGCCATGGGCTACGAGGGCTACCCGGAATTACAGGCCGCCCTGCAGGAGCTGGTGCGCCAGCGACTAACCGCCAGCGAGCGCTTTAACATCGCCTCGGAGATCAAGGAAAACGACGTGCTGCGCACGGTGCTTAAAAACGATATGCGCAACATCCGCCTGACCACTGAGGATCTTTCCCAGCGGGATTTCGACAGCGCGGTGGAACTGCTGTTGTTCGCGCGGCGCATCTATGTGATGGGGCTGCGTTCGGCCGCGCCGCTGGCGCAGTTTTTCGGCCATTATCTGCGGCTGATCTTCGACGACGTGGTGATGGTGCAAAACGCCATCGGCGAAGTGTTTGACGAGATGGAGCGCATCGGTCCCCGGGACGTGCTGGTGGGCATCAGCTTCCCGCGTTATTCCACGCGAACGGTGGAGTGCATGCGCATCGCCCGTGAAAACGGCGCGGAAGTCATCGCCGTCACCGACGGAGCCATGAGCCCGCTGAGCGCTGTGGCAGACATATGCCTGTACGCGCATACGGACATGGCCAGCTTTGTGGATTCGCTCGCGGCCCCGCTGTCGCTGCTCAACGCGCTGATCGTGGCGCTGAGCCTCCGCCGCCGCGACGAGCTTTCTTCGCACCTGAAACGGCTTGAAAACCTGTGGAAGGCGCACGGCGTTTATCTGGACAGGGAGGATGCCAGACCGAGTGAGGAATCAACCGCAAATGAATAACCCGCCGAGGAACACACAGCCGACCGTGATCGTAATCGGCGGGGGCGCCGCCGGACTGATGGCCGCCGTAACCGCCGCGGAGCAGGGCGCGGCCGTAACGCTGCTGGAGCGCAACGAGAAGCTGGGCAAAAAGCTCTACATCACCGGCAAAGGCCGCTGCAACTGCACCAATCTCTGCACACCGGAAGCCTTCCGGCAGAACGTGGTGCGCAACCCCCGGTTTCTCTATTCCGCGCTGACGGCGCTGCCGCCCGAAGCCCTGCTGAAAAAGCTTGCGGACTGGGGCTGCCCTACGGTGGTGGAGCGCGGCAACCGCGCCTTTCCCGCCTCGCAGAAAGCCAGCGACATCACCCGCGCCTTTGAGCGGCAATTATCGCGTTTACATGTGGCCGTTCGGCTGAACAGCCGCGTGCAGGCGCTGCTCACGGAAGGCGGACAGGTTCGCGGCGTGCGGCTGGAAACCGGCGAAACGCTCCCCGCGGACGCGGTAATCGTGTGTACCGGCGGACGCAGTTACCCAACCACCGGGAGCACCGGCGACGGTTACGCGCTGCTGGCTGCCTGCGGGCACGAGATTGTGCCGCCAAAGCCCGCGCTATCGCCCCTGATCAGCGAGGAAAGTTGGGTGCGCGGGTTGCAGGGCTTGTCGCTTAAAAACGTACAGTTGACCATGACACACGGTAAAAAACGGCTGTATACCGAGCTTGGCGAGATGCTGTTTACGCATTTCGGCCTGTCGGGGCCGTTGGTGCTTTCCGCTTCCAGCTATATGGCGGGGCTGCCCGCCGCCGAATGCGCGCTGACGCTGGATTTGAAGCCCGGGCTGACGGCGCTGCAGCTGGATGCCCGAATCCTTCGGGATATCGGCGCGGCAGGCAAAAAGCAGGTGCAGAGCATCCTTCGCGGCCTGTACCCCGAACGGCTTTCCGAAGCCGTTGCGGCGCTTACCGGCATCGACCCGCACAAGCCTGCGGGCGAGCTGCGCAAAGAGGAGCGGGAAGCGCTCGTGCGCGTTACCAAAGCCCTGCCCCTGCCCGTAAGCGGGCCCGGGCCCATCGACGCCGCCGTGGTTACCGCGGGCGGCGCGCAAGTGAAACAGTTTAACCCGTCCACCATGGAAAGCCGCCTCGTACAGGGCCTGTACGCCGCGGGCGAACTGTTGGACGTGGATGCGCTTACCGGCGGCTTCAACCTGCAGATCGCCTTTTCAACAGGCTATTGCGCGGGGCTTGCGGCGGCGGAACAGCGCTGAACCCGAATGATTACCTTACCAGACTGGAGTTTTACGGATGCACTACATTGTATTGGATTTGGAATGGAATCAACCGACCAGTTTCAATACCCCGGTATTTCGCCAGATCGGGGACAGCCTTCTCTTCGAGGTTATCCAGATCGGCGCGGTGAAGCTGGACGATCATTTCTCGCTGTTGGATGAACTGTCCGTTCCCGTTCGCCCCACCCATTACGTGAACATCCACCCGCGCGTACGGCGCATGACCCATCTGGGGCGGGAGGAGCTTTGCGACGCGCCCGCTTTTCCCGAAGCCATGTCCCAGTTTTCCAGTTGGTGCGGCGAGGATTACGTGTTCCTTACCTGGGGCGGAGACGACATCAGCGTGCTCAAGCAAAATCTGGACTTCTTCCATTTTGAGGGCGGCTATGCCCGCATGTTCGACGTGCAGCGTTATTATGCCGAGACGTTCGAACTGGGCTCGCGGCAAAAATCCCTCAAGGGTGCGATGGAGCATCTGGAAATTTTGCCGGACGAGCGCCGGGATTTCCACAACGCCGTGAACGACGCGTATTATACGGCGCTGGTGCTGCAAAAACTGCCGGAACCCGAGCGGGTGCTAAACCACGAGCAAACGCCGCGCAAGCTGGCGCATAATAAGCGGAAAACCCGTTTCCGCGTTACGCATACGGTGCCGTCGGTCGCCGCGGGGCTGGCGGGCGCGGACGTGCAAACGCCTGAATGCCCTACCTGCAAAAAGGCGACGACGCTGCAGACCGAGATGATCCCGCAGGCTCCCGGCAAATATGTGGCGCTGAGCAAATGCCCGCA
>JAQUXV010000256.1 GCA_028692205.1 Eubacteriales bacterium | reverse complement strand
ACGGTTCCCGCGGCCGCATCGGCTATATCGGCACCGATACCCTTGCCAACGCCGATACCGTTGCCAAGCTGAATTTCACGGATATCTCCATTACGCTGACCAAGAACGCCTCCGCGACGGACGATCCTCTGCTGGGCAAGGACGAACTCTTCTCCCTTAAAAAGGGCTCGACCGTTACCCTGCTGGCTTTCCTCGGCATCGATTGGGCTTATATTGAAACCACCTATCAGGGAGATACATGCCGCGCGTTCATCCCGCGCTCCGCGTTGATCTCGGAAGGTTAACCAAAGTTTGCGAACGAAAAATCCGGGGCGGCGATTGCCGCCCCGGATTTTTCCATCGGATTGGTTTTACGGATACATCCACTTTTCAGTATGGTCGGCTATTCAAGCCGTAGGCAAACCTCACGCAAACACGCAAGCTCAGCTTGCTCAAAAAGGTTCAGATGCGCGAAGCCAAGCCGCACACGGGTGGGAGCGTACACGCATGTACGTGACCGCCCGTTGCGGCGCAGGCGACAAAGCAGACGAGCCTTTTTCAGTAAGCTGAGACCGCCCGTTGCGGCGCAGGCGATCAGGCAGATGGGCCTTTTTCAGTAAGCTGAGGCCGCCCGTTGCGGCGCAGGCGATCAGGCAGACGAGCCTTTTTCAGTAAGCTGAAGGACTGTTGCGGCGCAGGCGGCCAAGCCAGATGAACCCATTACAGCAAACAGAGGCGGACCCGTATTTGCGGGTCCGCCTCTGTGACTGTCTATTATCCCCCGGGATTTATTCCGCCGTCGCGTCGTTCGGCGTGAAGGTGGGTGCGAAGCCGGACGAGACGATGAGGTCGTACACCTTCTGCGTGTAAATTACCTGTTGGAGCGCTTTCACCCAATCGGCGTCGGCGTTTTCCGGCCGAACGGCAATCAGGTTCACGTAGTTTTTCGCGGCAAGGCTGTCCGAGCCTTCGGCATAGAGGCCGTCCACGTAAGGCACCAGTTCGGCAAGAACAGCGTTGTTGCCGTTGATGACGGCATAGGCCACGTCGCTGCGCAGGCCCGGAATCAGCTCGGCGTTGACTTCGTAGATGTCCAGATTATAGGGGTTGTCTACGATGTCCAGCGGCGTGCAGGTGCTTTCCAGCGTCGCGTCTTCGGGCAGGGTAATCAGTCCCGCATCCTGCAGCAGCAGCAGCGCGCGGTTTTCATTGGTGGGGTCGTTGGGGATGGCGATGCGGTCCCCGTCGGCGATGTCGTTGAGGCTCGTTTTGGTGCCCGCATAGATCGCCATAGGCTCGAAATGGGTGAACACAACGCCCACCAGTTTCTGATCCTCGCTTACGCTGTCGTTATAGCTGTTCAGGTACGGAATATGCTGGAAAAAGTTTGCCATCACGGAGCCGTCCGAGGTGGCGGGGTTTTCGACCACGTAATCGGTAACGATCGTCATGTCGAGGTCGTAGCCCAGCGCGGCCAGATCGTCCTTCACCAGTTCGAGGATCTCGGCGTGGGGGTTTTCCGTAGCGATCACGGTAATTTTCTCGTTGGCGAGCGCGGGGGTCATTGCCAGGGCCAGGGTCAGCGCGAGGGTTAACAATACGGCAACCAGTTTCTTCATTGGGGATTCTCCTTCCTGTTTTTGCATTGTCCGGCAACGGTGGCGGCAAGCGTTTCCACTTCCCGCCGATGCAGGCGTAAAGCGCTTTGCGCCCGCGGTTGCTTACCGACGTTTATGGTCCAGGCCGCGCATCAGGCGCGTGCCGAAGACGGTAATAATCTGCACCAGCGCCACCAACAGCAGGCTTGCCGAGTACATCACATCAAACTTGCGGATGTTGAGTCCCTTCACGATGGCGATGGAGCCAAGGCCGCCGCCGCCGGCCGCGCTTGCCAGCGCGGTATACGCAAGGATGGTGGTTACGCTGATGGCCGCGCCGTTAACCAGCGAAGGTACGGCTTCGGGTAAAAGCACCTTGAAAATAATCTGCATATTGGTGGAACCCATGGACTGTGACGCCTCAATCACGCCACGGTCCACCTCCTCCAGCGAATTTTCCACCATGCGCGCGATGTAGGGAAACGCGCTTACCACCAGCGGAAAAATCACCGAGCGCGTACCGATGGCCGTTCCCATCACCACACGGGTTACGGGGAACAAAAGAGCCAGCATGATAATGAAAGGGATCGACCTTAGAAAGTTTACCGCCACGCCAAGCACCGCGTTAAACGTCGGGTGCGGCATAATGTGCCCCTTGCGGGTCACCACCAGCAGCACGCCCAGCGGCAGGCCGATCAGGTAGGAGATGATGCTGGCCCACAGCGTCATATAAACGGTATCCACCGTGCCCTGCCACAGCAGGGGGCCAAGTTGGCTCCAGCTCATTGGGGGTACACCTCCTCCACCGTCAGCCCCAGCTTTCGCAGGTATTCGGTAATACTTTTTCGATCGCCGTCATCCTCCGGCATTGCCAGCAGCATCTGCCCGTACACCTTCTGGTTCAATTGGCGGATATCCGCGGAGAGGATGCTGACATCCACACCGCATTCCCGCGCCATCCGGCTGATGATGGGGCGTTCCGCTGCCGCGCCGTCAAACACGATACGAAGCGAAGGCTGTTGGGGCGTCGGTTCCTCTTTATCCGGCAGAATGCCGAAAAGGCGTTTTCCCGCAGCGGATTTGGTGTGCAGAAACACATCGTCCACCGTGCCTTTTTCCGCCAGCCTGCCGCCGTCCAGAATAGCGACCTTGTTGCAAATCTGCCGGATCACCGCCATCTCGTGCGTAATCAGCACCACGGTAATGCCCAGCTTCTGGTTAATCTCCCGCAGCAGTTCCAGTATGGACTGCGTGGTCATGGGGTCCAATGCGCTGGTCGCCTCGTCGCACAGCAGCATCTCCGGGTCGCCCGCCAGCGCGCGGGCAATCGCCACACGCTGCTTCTGTCCGCCGCTGAGCTGGCCGGGGTAAGCGGAGGCTTTCTCCTCCAACCCTACCACGCGCAGCAACTCCGTTACCCGCTCGTTGGCGCGTTTTTTCGGTATACCCGCGATTTCCATCGGGTAACGCACGTTTCGTGCGACCGTTTTTTGCATCAACAGGTTGAACTGCTGAAAGATCATCGCCATGCGGCGGCGTGTTAAGCGCAAATCGGTTTTATTCATCGTGAGGATGTTGCGCCCATCGATGAACACCTGGCCGTCGCTGGGCGTATCCAACCGGTTCAGGCATCGGATGAGGGTGCTCTTCCCCGCTCCGCTCATGCCGATGATGCCGTAGATATCCCCCTTCTCAATGCTCAGGCTCAGGTCGTCCAGCGCCACGACCTCCCCGGTGGCCGCGGGATAAACCTTTCGCAGATTGCGTATCTCAATCTGGGGCGTGTTTTCAGCGTTCGCAGTTTCCGCTTTTCCCGGCTCCCGTTTCGTTCCCAAACGTTCCTCCCCCTTCCGCAGTTACAGGTAAAAAAGCCCGCCTCGCGTATTGCGAGGCGGGCTTAGCGGCTCTTTGTACCATTAAGCGACGCGACACAAATAACGCGAGCAGAAATCGCACGCGCACATCATGCCCATCGACATGGCACATAGGTTCGTCATGCAGACTCCTCCCCGCTTGGCGTCGCCGCCTTAATGTGTGTTAAAGATACCATGCGTTTTTTGAATTGTCAACTGGGTTGCACATTGTATACCGTATACAATGTGCAACCCAGTGCTGTTACCCGAACAGATAGTGTTCCTGTTCCGGGGTGAGCGAATCAATTCGAATCCCCAGCGCCGTAAGCTTGCGCGTCGCCACGCTCCGGTCAATATCGGAAGGCACCGGATACAAAGCGTTTTCAAGCGTAGCGCCCTGCTCCGCGATACGCCGCGCGCAAAGTGCCTGCAGCGCGAAGCTCATATCCATAATCTCCGCGGGGTGCCCGTCCCCCGCCGCCAAATTCACCAAACGGCCTTCGGCCAGCAAAAAAACGGTTTTCCCGTTGGGCAGTTCATACCCTTCGATGTTCTTTCTTGCCTGTTTGTGCGCAACCGCAAGTTTCTTCAGCCCGGCTACGTCCACTTCGACGTCGAAATGCCCCGCATTGCAGAGGATCGCGCCGTCTTTCATCTTCAGCATGTGTTCCGGGGAGATGACGCCGCTGCAGCCCGTAACGGTAATAAAGAAATCGCCCAGTTCCGCCGCCGCCGCCATGGTCATAACCCGGAACCCGTCCATCGCGGCTTCCAGCGCCTTCACGGGTTCAACCTCGGTTACGATCACTTTCGCGCCCAGCCCTTTAGCGCGCATCGCGACGCCCTTGCCGCACCAGCCGTAACCGCCCACCACCACGTTGCTGCCCGCCACCGTAAGGTTGGTGGTGCGAATAATGCCGTCCCACACGCTTTGCCCGGTGCCGTAGCGGTTATCGAACAGGTGCTTGCAATCCGCATCGTTGATGTTGAACATGGGAAAGCGCAGCGTTCCCGCACGTTCCCGCGCGCGCAGCCGCAAAATGCCCGTGGTGGTTTCCTCGCAGCCGCCGCGAAGGTTTACCGCCCACTCCGGGTGCTCCTCGTGCAGAATCTGCACCATATCGCCCCCG
>JAQUXV010000255.1 GCA_028692205.1 Eubacteriales bacterium | reverse complement strand
GGAATCATGCCTGCTCCTCCTTCTCCGTCAGATTCAGGAACAGATCTTCAAGCGTCTTGGCCTGATCGTCCTTCATCAGGGTTTCAGGCGCGCCGCGGGTGATCAGCTTGCCTTTTCGGATAATGCCTACTTCATCGCAGAGGCGCTCGGCCATATCCAGGACATGGGTAGAAAAAAACACGGTTTTTCCGCTATCACAGTACGCGCGCATTTCCTCTTTCAGCGCGTGAATACTGGCGGGATCCAGCCCCGTCATCGGCTCATCCAGTATCCAGATGCTCGGCTGGTGGATCAGCGATCCGATCACCTGCAGCTTCTGCTTCATGCCGTGGGAGTAGCTGCGAATCGGCTGGTTGACGGCGCTTTCCAGATCGAACATCGCCAGATACTTTTCGATGTGCGTTTTGCGGTCCGCATTCCCAACTCGGTACAGATCGGCCAAAAAGTTTAGATATTCCATTCCCGACAGCCGCTCGAACATTTCAAAGCTATCCGGCACAAAGCCAAACGTCCGCTTGGCTTCGATGGGGTTTTTCTGCAGGTTGATGTTCTCCAGCCAGATTTCCCCCTCCGTCGGGTTCAGAATGCCGGTCATCATTTTAATTGTCGTGGTTTTGCCCGCGCCGTTCGGGCCGAGGAAACCGAACACCTTTCCCCCGTCGATTTCCATCGTTAAGCCGTCGACGGCCTTCGTTTTCCCGCCCGCATAGGTTTTCGTAACATTCTCAAAGCGAATCATATCGCGCCTCCCACGTTTCAGCGGCTTTCTTTGGCAACCCAAAGACGCCGCCTGATGAAAAAAGAATAGCACTGGTACGAAAAAAAGGGAAGTGGATTTGCTCCACTCCCCCAATTTACGGTTCCAAATCAGCCGTTTTCCGCCCGATTCTGAATCATGTCCTTTACCTTCATCAGACGCGTCAGGCTGCCGCGTTCGTTCTCGTCCAGCTTCATGGTAATAAAGCGGATTGTCTCGGTGAACTGCGGAATCATCACGTATTCCAGCGCATTCACTCGGCGGCGGGTTTTTTCGATTTCATCGGCCAGCAGATCGCAGGTTTTTTCCACTTCCGCCAGATGAATCAGCTTGGGCAGCAGCGCCGCCAGGCTCTCGATCGCGCCGTCCAACTGAGCGGAGGTTTCGGCCAGGCCGTAACTCAGCGTCGTCTGCTGAGCTTCCTCCTGCATCGTCAGCTTCGGCACGCGCACGCTGAGCACGCTGCGGATGCCCATGTCCACGCTGATGCTCCTTGCGGGGCAAAGCAGCGCTTCCTCCATCAGTTCCGGCTCGGTTACGGCGCGCGCCATGGCGAAGTTGCCAAGCGCCTCCGTAAGCTCCTTCTCCACTTCCCGGCGAAGCTTATCGTTTTCCCTGATCAGGATGATGAATTGTCTCACCATCTCGTCCCGCTTGTCTTTGAGCAGCTTGTGCCCGCGGCGTGCGGTAACAAGCCTGCGCTTGATGCGCGTCAGCTCCATGCGGGTCGGGTTTACGCGCAGAGTGGCAGCCATTATTCCTCCACCTCGCCGGAATCGTCATTCTCTTCGATGGTGTTGTCATGCAGGTATTTATCCAGCATGTCGTCGCGGATACGCTTCAGTTCGTTGCGCGGCAGCATCGACAGCAGGCCCCAGCCAATGTTCAGTGTTTCCTCAATAGGCCGGTTGGCTTGATACCCCTGCGACACGTACTGTTTCTCAAACGCGTCCGCAAAAGCCGCATACTTTTTATCCACATCCGTCAGCGCCGCGTCACCCAGAATTACCGCCAGCTCTTTGGCGTCCTTGCCGCGGGAATAGGCGGCGAAAAGCTGGTTCATCGTGGCGGCGTGATCCTCGCGGGTTTTTCCCTTGCCGATGCCTTTGTCCTTCAGGCGGCTCAGGGAAGGCATAACGTCAATCGGCGGCTGGATGCCCTTGCGGTACAGCTCCCGGCTCAGGATGATCTGCCCCTCGGTGATATACCCGGTCAGGTCGGGGATCGGGTGGGTTTTGTCGTCCTCGGGCATGGTCAGAATCGGGATCTGGGTAATGGAACCCTTCTTGCCGATTACGCGGCCCGCCCGTTCATAAATGCTGGCAAGGTCGGTGTACAGGTAGCCCGGATAGCCGCGACGGCCCGGCACTTCCTTGCGCGCGGCGGAAACCTCGCGCAGGGCTTCGGCGTAGTTGGTAATATCGGTCAGGATAACCAACACGTGCATATCTTTTTCGTAAGCCAGATATTCCGCGGCCGTCAGCGCCATACGCGGCGTTGCGATACGCTCGATCGCCGGGTCGTTGGCGAGGTTCATAAACAGCACCGCGCGTTCGATAGCGCCTGTGCGGCGGAAATCGCTGATGAAGTATTCGGCTTCCTCAAATGTGATACCGATGGCGCCGAACACGACGGCGAACTTCTCGTTTGCCCCGAGCACCTTCGCCTGTCTGGCGATCTGCGTAGCCAGCTGCGCATGCGGCAAGCCGTTGCCGGAGAACACTGGCAGCTTTTGCCCGCGCACCAGCGTGTTCAGGCCGTCGATGGCGCTTATTCCGGTTTGGATGAACTCGTTGGGGTAGTCGCGCGCGGCGGGGTTAAGCGGCTCGCCGTTGATATCCATGCGCTTGTCGGGAATCAGCGCGGGACCGTCGTCCCGAGGGTTGCCCATACCGTCGAACACGCGGCCCAGCATATCCATGCTAACGCCCAGCTCGATGGAGTGGCCCAGAAAGCGTGCGGAAGCGGTTTCGATTTGCAGGCCGTTGCTGCTTTCAAAAAGCTGCACCAGCGCCTTATCGCCGTTGACTTCCAGCACCTTGCCGCGGCGAAGCTCGCCGTTCTGCTGCCGGATTTCCACCAGCTCGTTGTACGTAACGCCTTCCACCTGATCCACCAGCATCAGGGGGCCGACGACCTCTTTGATGGTGCGGTATTCCTTCAGCATCGCTTAGAGTTCCCCTTTCTCGGAGATCGCGGCAATCTGGCCGGAGAGTTCGCTTTCGATTTCCGTAAACTGCTTTTTCTCATCTTCGGGTATGTACTTGCTGCGACCGATGCGCTCGCGTACCGGCAGGTTAATGACGTCGGAGAGGTTCGCGCCCGCGTCCAGCGCCTGCTTGCCCTTCTCGTAATAATCGAGAATCAAGCGTATCATCAGGTACTGCTTATCCAGCGACGTGTAGGTATCCACATCGTCAAACGCGTTCTGGTGCAGATAGTCCTCGCGGATGGAACGCGCCACTTCCATGGTAAGGCGATCCTTCCAGCTCAAGGCGTCCATGCCGACCAGCTGAACAATCTCCTGCAGCTCGCTTTCCTCCTGCAGCACCAGCATGGCTTTGGCGCGAAGCTCGTTCCATTCTGGCGATACATGGTCGTTGAACCACGCCTCCAGATGATCGGTGTACAGGGAGTAGGACTGCAGCCAGTCGATGGCCGGGAAATGGCGTTTATACGCCAGCTGCGCGCTCAAGCCCCAGAATACCTTTACAATTCGCAGCGTCGCCTGCGATACCGGCTCGGAAATATCGCCGCCCGGAGGGGAAACCGCGCCGATGGCGCTGATGCTGCCCTGACGATCGCTCTGCCCCAGGCACTTCACCACGCCCGCACGCTCGTAAAACTCCGCGATGCGCGAAGCCAGATACGCGGGGTAGCCTTCGTCGCCGGGCATTTCTTCCAAACGGCCGCTCATCTCACGAAGGGCCTCTGCCCAGCGGCTGGTGGAGTCGGCCATGATGGCGACTTTATAGCCCATATCACGGAAATATTCCGCAATCGTGATGCCGGTATAAATGGAAGCTTCACGCGCCGCCACAGGCATGTCCGACGTATTGGCGATCAGCACGGTGCGCTTCATCAGGCTTTCGCCGGTATGCGGATCATGCAGTTCCGGAAACTCCATCAGTACATCGGTCATCTCGTTGCCGCGCTCGCCGCAGCCAACATACACGATAATATCCGCATCCGCCCACTTGGCCAGCTGGTGCTGCACTACCGTTTTACCGGAGCCAAACGGCCCGGGAACGGCCGCCACGCCGCCGCTGGCGATGGGGAAAAACGTATCGATTACGCGCTGGCCGGTAACCATCGGCACGGTCGGAGACATTTTTTCCTTGTAGGGGCGGCCTTTACGTACCGGCCATTTCTGCATCATGGTCAGCTCGTGCGCCTTGCCCTGCTCGTCCTTTACCGTACAGACGGTCTCGGTGATCGTGAACTCGCCGGATTTGATATCCGTTATTTCACCGGTCACTCCGTAGGGCACCATAATACGGTGTTCCACAACGGTATTTTCCTTCACGATGCCGATAATCGCGCCGGCGGTAACTTTATCGCCCACCGTTACACGCGGCTCAAAATTCCATTTCGCGTCGCGGTCCAGCGCCGGGACTTCCACGCCGCGGGTGATACGCTCGCCCACTTTTTCGCGAATCTTGGTCAGCGGACGTTGGATGCCGTCAAAAATAGATTCGATCAGCCCAGGGCCAAGTTCCACCGACAGCGGCGCGCCGGTGGATTCCACCGGTTCGCCATAGCCAAGGCCGCTGGTTTCTTCATATACCTGTATGCTGGCACGGTCGCCGCGCAGCTCGATGATCT
>JAQUXV010000010.1 GCA_028692205.1 Eubacteriales bacterium | reverse complement strand
CGGGACGACGAGGTGGCCGCGGGCGATTACGACCGCGCAACGGGCATGGCCCCCACCACGGGCAACACCGCCTACACCACCCTGACCATCGACAAGGATAAGGCCGTCAACGAAATCATCGACGGGTACGACGCTTCCGCCGTGCCGGATAATCTGGTGGCCGAGCGGTTGGACAGCGCGGGCTATTCCCTCGGCCGCGCCATCGACACCGACGGCGCAGCCGAGCTGATCGGTGCGGGCAGCATCGTGGGCGTATCCGCCGTGGATCAGGACAACGTATACGGCATTCTCGTTTCGCAGCGCACGCAGATGAGCAAGGACAACATTCCCGCCGCGGGCCGCTATGCTCTGTGTACGCCGGATGTCATCGCCGCCGTGGTGCGCAGCCCGGAGTTTACGCAGGCCGGCAGCCTGAGCGACGAGGTGAAGCAGTCCGGCGCCATCGGGCGTATCGCGGGCTTCAACGTGATCGAGTTCAACCACGATTCCGCAAACCTCGCCATGATCTGCGGCCATCCCCGTTTCGCCACCCGCGTAAACGCCTGGCAATCCCCCGCCCACCTGCAAAGTTTGGACGGCAGCGGCAAGTACATCGGCGCGAGCGCCGTGCAGGGCCGTATGGTGTACGCGCATAAGGTGCTGCGCCAGAAGGGCGTTCGCTGCGTGTTCGCGCCCGTTGCCATGCCGCTTACCGCAGCGCCGGGCGGCGCCGTCGGCACGACCGTGATCTCCGTTACCGATTCCAGCGAGGCGGCCGCTTACCAGTACGCGCTTAACCCCGCCGTGCGCGCCGCCTACGGCGATGTGTACGCGGGTACGGCGCTCACCGCGGGCGTTACCGAAATCGAAGCCTCGGCAGGCGACGTGCTGGAAGTGGCCGGGCTTGTGGACGGCAAGGTCGTCTCCGTGGGCTACGTAACGCTCGCCGCCGCCAACCTGAAGGCGTAACGCCATGAGCCTTACCGAAGAAGAATACCTTGCCGTTACCGGCGAAGCCGCACCCGCGGACTTCGCCGGTTGCCTTACGCTGGCGCAAAGCATGCTGGATGCGCGCACCCTGTGCTTCTATGCGAATCGGGATGCGGCAACCCTGCCCGGGCTGATTCAGCGCACGCTCCAGCAATACCTCGCCTATCAAACGCAGGCGTTCAGTCTGGCGGGCGGCGTTGCCTCCGCCATGGAAGCGCCTGTGCAAAGCGGGGCGCTGGGCAAGTTCAGCTTCACCAACGGCGTGGGCGCAAGCGCCCACTGCCCTGCTGCCGCGGCGTTATTGCCGCTGCTGGTGAGCTACGCCCACTGCGAGTGATTGCACCGCCGTCCCGCCGGTTTTGGCGGGGCGGCGGTCTGTAACCGCCGCAGTCATCGCATATGGCCGCCCGAAAGCACAGACCCCCATACCGCCCCACCATGGAAGGAGGCTCCCCCATGCGCCCTATTCCCCGTGCCTGTCTCATCCACGCCGCGACGCTTGCGCGGGCGACCGTGGATCAAGACGGAAACGAAACCCTTACGCCGCTTGTCTCGCTCACGCGCGTGCGTGTGGAGCCCAACGCCGCCGAAACTTTCGTAAAGGATGAATCCCAACTCCGGCAAACCGCCACGCTGCTCTACGATGTTCGCAACAGCCTGCCCAAGGGAACTGCCTTCGCTACGGGCCAGTATGTGCTGTTCGAAGGCCGGCGTTACCGGGTGGAAAGCATCACCGAGCTGTACGACGGCCGACGGCTGCACCACCTTGAACTCGGCCTGAGCGGTTAAACCGCCGACCAGACACCCGGAGGTGAACCATGATCCGCACAACCCTTACCCTTCGCCCCGCCGCCGTGCTGAACGGCGTTTCCGCCCGGCTGTCCAAAGCCCTGCCCGCCGTGGCGGCGCAGGCGCTTGCCGATTGCAACCAGTACGCCCGCGACGATACCGGCGCATTGATCGCAAGCTCCTACACGGCCAGCGGCCCTCAAAACGGGCGGCTTGTGTGGCGAACGCCCTACGCACGCCGGGTGTATTACACCGGCGCGCCGTCCCGCAGGCACAACCCGTCCGCCAGCCTGCGCTGGTGTGAGAAAGCCAAAACGCTGCATAGCCGCGCGTGGGCAGCGCTCGCGGCGCAAATGCTGGGGGGCCGCCTGCCATGAGCATTCAAAGCCAAATCCTGACCGCGCTGCGCGGGCTGATCGACGACCTGGGCTTCTTTGCACCGGTGTCGATGGGCGCGCTCCCGGCGGAAGACGGGTTGAGCCTGTCGGTTTCCACCGGGCAGGCGGATGAAGAAACCCTTTCCGGCGGGCAAACCGTCTCGCTGGACGTGGCGGTCGCCTGCAAGCACCAAAACCAGAACGTCGCGATGGATACGCTGTGTACCCTTCAGGAAACCCTGCGCAGGGCGACTGCCCTGCCTGCCGGAGACGGCTGGCAGATGATCGCCGTCCGCATCAACGGCGCGGCCGGGTATCTTGGGCGTGACGAGGCGCGCTGGCTATACGGCGGCGGGCTTACGGTCGTATACGCCGTCGAACCGGCCGCCGACTGACAGGAGGTAGAAACCTTTGAAAATCACCCGAAACCTGATTCGTGAATACTACGGCATTCCCGACGGCGAAACGTTCGCCTATGCCTATGTCAACGCCGGGTTTGTGAAATGCGCTGAGGAGAACAACCCCAAGGTGGATAAAACCGCCTTTGTGGGGGATGTAAACGCCACCTGCACCGTAACCGGCTATGAAAACGGCTGGGAGTACGAGGCGCAGTACGTGAAGGGCGATCCCGTGGTGGATGATCTGGCTGCCATCGCCCGCGGCCAGAAGACCGGCGAAGCTTGTGAACGAATGCTGGTCAGCGTGGATATGGCTTCGCCCGTCGCCGGGCAAACGGGCGTATACGCCGCGCGGCGCGTAACCGTGGCTGTGGAGGCGGGCGCGCCCGCGGGCGACCCCCGGAGCATCGTTAAGCTCAGCGGAACGTTCCACCAGAGCGGCGAGGTTACGCCGGGCACGTTTGACGTTACCGCCAAAACCTTTACCGCCGATTAACCCCCTTCCCGTCTTATCCAAACCCGGAATCGAAGCCCCTTGCGCCTGCCGCGGCATCAAATTGCCGCGGCAGGCGCAAGGCAGTTGAAACCGTGCAGCTGGAACCCATCGCTTTTACGGCGAGGCGAGGGTTATCCCTCGCGGCCGCGTCGACGTCCGATGGACATCTCATCGCAAACCGGGATTTCTTTCTCATTAAAACACGCATACGACCCACACAAAAAGGGGGAGATTATCATGCGGGAGCTGCATTTGCGAGCGGAGCACCCGAAAATCAGGCTCAACGGGCGCGTGTTTTCGCTGCTGTTGAGCGATCTGGATCTGTACCTACGCGCTCGGGCGCTGTTTGCGGAGTATGAGCGCATCGCCCGCGAGCCGAAAGTGGAGGAAGCGCTGCTTGCCGCCGCACAGCAAACAACCGCGCTTCTGGAGACCGCTCTTGGGCCGGACGCGGTGCCGTACCTTTCCGGCGGACATCCCGTTGGCCTGCCGCTCGCCATGGAATGGCTGGGCGAACTGGCACGGGAAGCCGCCGAGCATTACACCGAACTGGCGCTGTCGGACGAGGGCGACTGCAATGCGGACGAATAGCGGCTTCTCCCTGTCCCAGCCCATGGAGCGCTGCCTGCCCAACACCCTTACCAGCGAAGTGGACGGGCGGGTATATCCCATCAACGCGGATTTCCACACGGTTCTCGCCTGCCTGCGCCGTTTGGCCGACCCCGACCGGGACGAGCTGCAAAAGCGGCTGTTTCTGGGTGATCGGTTCTTTCTGGGGCAACCGCCATACGACGGTGTGGACTTGTTTTCCGCCTTTGTTACAGGCGGCGAAGCAGGCGTAACGGACGAACCGCCGCTGATGGATTTCGAGCAGGACGCGGACGTGCTGTATGCCTCCTTCCGCCAGCAGTATGGGATCGACCTGCTGCGCACTCCCCTGCACTGGTTCGAGTTCCGGGCGTTGGTAACGGGCCTGACCGGGCAAACGCCGCTGGGCGAACGGGTACGTTTGCGCGCGCTGGATGAAAGCCGCCTCGCCCCCGAGGACCGGGCGCTTGCTCGCCGCCTGAAAGCGCAGATCGCCGTGCGGCCCCGCGTGGGGAAAGTGGAGCAGGCGCTGCTTGCGGAGCTGGACAGCCGGTTGGCGGCAGGTGAAAACCCGGACGACGTTCTTGCGCGGCTGAAGCAGCTGCCCGATACCGCCGGATAACGCTTTTCACCCGCTTTGCCTCAACGCTTGCATCGTTCGTTTCCCAATCGATTCCGCATCAACCGCGCTGCGAATGCCGGGCGACCTATAACCGATGCAGGCGAAACGCGCCAAAAGGAACGACACCGCTCCTGAACCTAAGAACCTGAAGCGGAATGGAGTTGCTGCGTCAGACGCAACCCGGCTTTACGCATCGCCCGTCTGGCCGTTTCTGTTCGGCGTCCGCAGCGCGCGGAATTCGGCTGCTCTTTAATCCGTGCCGGGCCTCACGGCTTTTATCTCGCAGTATAACAGTACTTCCATTCTCGAAAGGGGGAAAACCCATGGCACAAAGCGACGGACAGGTCGTTTTCACCGTAGAGCTGGACGACGCCGCCTTTCAGCAGGGCATGGCGCGCCTGCAGGCGACGCTGAACACACTTTCGCAAAGCATGGTCACAGCGTTCACGCTGAGTTCCGCCCAGTTGGACGGGGCGGGTAGCGCGGGCGCACAATGGGCGGCGCGCTTCGCGGCGGGCGCACGCGGCAGCGGCGCGGTTACCGCCGCGGCGCAGACCGTCGTATCCAAAGCAACCTCCGCAGCCCGTAAGCAGGGTGTTTCCGGCGGCACTGGCGTTGGACAAAACCTCGTCGCCGGTATGGCGAGCGGCGCGCTGAGCAAAAGCGGTGTGCTGAACGCGGCGTTATCCGCCATCATTGCCTCCGCGTTGGCCGCCGCCAAACGCGCGGCGGGTATCGCAAGCCCGTCCCGCTTATTCCACGACGAGGTGGGGCGCTATTTGGCCCTCGGCGTACAGAGCGGTTTCACCGATACCATGTCCCAAAGCGTGCTGCCCGCCATCAACCAAAGCGTTCAAAACAGCGCGGCGGCCGGCCTGCAAAGCCTGGATCACTCGCTTCTGCAAAACGTGCAGCAGGCGCTGGGTGCTAAGCTCGCCGTACCCGTTACGGCGCGGGTGGGTTTCTCCGGATTTGATAGCGCACTCCTCGGAGGCATCGCAAACGACAGTGCGCAAACCGTCAACGTAACGCAGAATATCGCGTTCTCCTCCACCATGCAGGCCCCGGATGAGATCGCCCGCGCCATTCGCCGCCAGACCACCTACGGGCTGGCAGCGGCCCGGAGCTGATGCGGTTTTCACGTTCGCCCGTTTTCGCTTTACGGCGTTCTATCCATATAGCCGCCGCACCGCGGCACCGGCGGACGCGTACGCCGCGCCGGGAGCCTGAAGCCTCTGCGTTTTGACGGCAGAAGGTTAAAATCGCCTGACAGGAGGTAACCATGAGTAAAATCACCCTTAAGATCGTGCGGGACGATAACCGCACTTTCACCGTGGACGGAAGCGTGTTCGGGCTTGTCGCCGCCGAAGGGTTGGACGAGCCCGGCATCGAGGTGTTCACGCAAAAATCCGCGTTGGGCGACGGCGACCTGGTAACCGGGCAGCGGGTAAGCAGCCGCACGCTTGCTTTTACCTTCAAGGCGCGGCACCCGACGCTGAACGATGTTCTCCGCCGGGCGGCAACGTCGTTCTTTATCGCGTCACACACCTACGCCGTCCATGTAAGCCGTTTCGGCGCGGGGCGCTACGCAGACGAATGCAGGCTGCAAAGCCTTGCGGTTCCCGCCGAGGCCGTTGGCAGGCCGATCACGGTTCAATGCTCGTTTCTGATGCCCGAAGGCTACTTTTTAAGCGTGGACAGCTTTGGCCGGAACATCGCGGGCATCGAAGGCCGCTGCGGCTACCCCTACGCGGCGCTCGGCGAATACGGGCGCTTATACGGCCTGTACGCCTATGCCGAAACCGTATGCCTGCAAAACGACGGCGACGCCGAGGCCTACTGCAAAGTTGTGCTTACCGCGCACGGCACGGTTGTCAACCCGAAGTTCGTCACCGCAGACGGGTATGTGCGTGTGATCGCGACGCTGAACGCGGGGGATGTGCTGGTGATTGACGGCCGTACGAAAGGCGTGACGCTGAACGGCGAAAACGCCTCCACAAAGCTGGATAAGGGCAGTACGTTCAGCGGCATCGTGTTCGCGCCGGGCATGAACACCGTAGGCTTTACCGCCGATATCGGCGCCAACGTGCTGGACGTGTACGTGTACTACAACAAACGCTTCATCGGCGCGTGACAGGGTTTCCCATTGATAACACGCCGCACCTGCCGCAATTTTGCCCCTGCGGAACCCTGCCGCACGCAATCCCCGAAGCGTTCAAGAAAATAGTGAAAGTCGGCTGACCGACGGAAAGGAGCTTCCACATGGAGTTTATCGGGCTTAACGCCGCGTTTCAGCCGCTGTGCACGCTGCGCTGTGTGAACATCCAATGGAACCGGCGCTATTACGAGGCCGGAGAGTATCAGCTGCAGCTTCGCACCAAGGACTGGGACCCCGCCGTCGCCTATATCTTCACCCGGGAACGCCCGGAAACGGGGATGGTGGAAAAGGTGGAAACCGAGCATACCCTGAAAGGCGATTTTACGCTGGTCAGCGGTTACTTTTTGGAGGGGATGCTCAACTGGAAGGTTGTCTACCCCCGCTGGCAGGCCTTGGGCAACCTCCCGGCGGCATGCCGCGCGCTGGTAACCGCGCAGATGGCGGATACGGGCCTCCTCGTGCCCGGTGCGGACACTCTTGGGGCGGACGCCGTGTGCGACGTTCTGGGCGAACCGCTGGGCGATACCACCTACAGCGTGTTAAAACTGCAGGCGTTCAGCCAGCGGATTACGCTGGATTATCCGGCGGAAACGCTGTCCTACGCCGTCTGGCAGGGCCTTGACCGCACACAGGGCCAAAACATCAACCCCTACGCCGTATTCAGTCAGGATTTCGGCACCGTGGACACCATGACCCTCACGCAGGACGGCAGCGCCTACCGCAACTACGCCGTCGCAGCATACGACGGCGGTGAATTGTTGGTGGATATCCGCACCGACCCTGCCGAGCCGAAACGGATGCTCTATCTGGATACCGGTTTGGATCAAACAGACGGGCAAACCGAGGCCGAGTTCTTAGCGGCGGTACGCACGGCGGCGCTGACGGAGCTTTGCAAGTATGTGCGTATCGTAAACATCGACGCGGACGTGCTGCAAAACAACCTCCACTATCTGGCGGATTACGACCTGGGCGACCTGTGCGATGTGCGGGACAACCGCCTGAAGCTTGCCTTTGAAAGCCGCATTATCGAAATTGACGAAGTCTGGAAGGAGAATCGGCACATGGTTTCATTACAGTTTGGGGATAAGCTTCCCACAATCTATCGGCAGGGGAGGGCGTAAACATGGCAGTTTCCTGGCCATTCGATTCCACCGTATCGCAGGATGAAAACGGAAACCCTGTCTATTCCCGGGCGTACAGCTCGGACGTGATCGCGAAAATTCTCGCCAAATACTTCCGTAACGGCGTGTTCACCGACGACGCAACCGGTTTTCAGGTCGTGGCCGCCGAAGGGATGACCGTTACGGTACTCCCTGGTTATGCCAATATTAACGGCCGCCAGGTTTACGAGGAGGCCGACCGAGTGCTGGCCGTACAGGCGGCGGATGAAACGCTGGACCGGATCGACAGCGTAGTGCTGCGGCTGGGGCTTTCCGTATCGGCGCTAGCAATCGACCTGTATATCGTGCCGGGAATACCGGCGGCCACGCCGTCCGCGCCGGAGCTTACGCGAAACGCAAGCGTATGGGAACTGGGGTTAGCCAACCTCTTCATCGCCAAAGGCTCAACCGCCGTTTCGCAGGAGCGCATCACCGATACGCGGCTGGACAGCGAGCGTTGCGGCGTGGTAGCTTCCATTGTCGGGGATACCGATACCAGCGCCTATTACGCGCAGATCGAGGCGGCGCTCTCCGCTTTTCAGCAGGAACAGGAGGCCGCCTTCGCCGCATGGTTTACACAGGCGAAGGATACGCTTTCCAGCGACGCGGCGGGAAACCTGCTGAGCCTGATAAACCGTTATCGCTTCAAGATATCGGTAATCACCCTCACCTCCTCGCCGATCGGCTGGTCCTACTCCGGCGTTGGCAATGTTTACCACCAGACGGTCAACACCCCCGAAATCCCCGAAAACTGCGTGCTGCTGGTAAGCCCGACGCTTGCGAGCCGCGAAGCCTATAACGAAGCGGAGGCCTACGCCGTTACCGTGGATATCGGCGCGATTACCTTCTACGCGGCATCGAAGCCTGAAGTGGATCTGACCATCAATCTTGTATACGCGGAGGTGGACGCTTAATGGGCGTTACGATTATCAACCATCGGGAACCGAAAGCCGACACCGGCATCCACTGCAATCTGCTTTGGGAAAACGCGGATCCGACCTCCGGGTTTGCGGCGCAAACAGTTGCCGTAAACCTGTCCTTATATACCGCCGTCAAGATTGCTTATACCCCCAGCAACACAAGCTCGTTTTCCGGTATCTCCATCACGGAATTGGCGATTGGCGCCAGTACGGTTTTGAACGGCTGTTATTACTATTTCACAAACCGAGGGGTAACCGTTTCGGCCGACGGCGTCGCCTTCGCGGAAGGAAAGCGCTTTGACAGCGCTTACGGAAGCTCGACGGCTACCACTTATTCCAACGGGTGTGTGCCGCTGAAAATCTGGGGAATCCGTTAACTGATGCATGGGGAGGAATTGCCATGGCGACAAGGGTTACCAACGCGTCGCTGATCGCTGCGGGCAAAGCGCTGCTTGCCGGCGCGCAGCAAAGCACAATACCGTATGTAAACAACGGCATGGACCTGAATGGAATGGACTGTCAGGGGCTGGCGGAATACCTGCTGATGCAGTGCGGCGTGCCGAAAAGCGAGTGCAACCTTGCGGGCAGCAACGCCCACTGGCGCAAATGCGTGTGGACGGGCACGCCGGAAGAATGCAAAAAGGCTTTCGGGTGCGTGCCCGGCGGCGCGTTCGTGTTTATCTGGACGGAGAGCGGCGAACCGGTGAAATATCAGGGCGACGGGCTGGGCAACGCCGGGCATATGGGCGTGTATCTGGGAGATTGCGCCCTCCACGCCAGCAGCTCGCGCGGCAGGGTGGCCGAAAGCAAGTTTGCCGGGAAAACCATCCCGAACGGCGGCTGGAACCGGGTCGGCCTCTCCTGCTGGGTGGATTACGGCCTGACGGAAGCCCAGCAGACAGCGCTTTCCCAACCGGTCGGCGAAGAATCCACCGTCAGCGAGGCCGACAGCGGCGCCGCTTCTGTTCCTGTGGAGGACACGGCCGGTTTTTTCCCCGTAAAACGCGGCTGCAAGGGCGGTGCGGTTCGCAGGCTGCAAGTCTGGCTGATCGGGCTGGGGTACGAACTGGGCGCAAGCGGCGCGGACGGCGATTTCGGCTCCCGCACCGATGAGGCCGTAAAGGCTTTTCAGCAGGCAAACACGCTTGCGGCGGACGGCTATGTGGGTAAGCTCACGTGGGCGGCGCTCGCGCAAGCGCGGGCGGGAGGCGCGCAGGGCTGATGAGCGAAGGCGTACTGGTGGCGCTGTTGTCCCTGCTGGGCACGCTGGCGGGGGCTTTCGGCGGCATTATCATCTCCAACAAGCTGGTCAACTACCGACTGGCACAATTGGAGGAGAAGGTAGACAAGCACAATTCGGTGATCGATCGGATGTACTGCGCCGAGAAACGGCTGGATGTTTTTGACGAGCAGATCAAAACCGTCGATCGGCGCATCGGCGATCTGGAATTCTTACAGGAATAGGAGTAACAGCACATGAATCAAAACCGACTAAAATCCCCCGTGGTATGGACGTCCGTCGCGGCGCAGGCGCTTTCGCTGCTGGTTTTGCTGGGGGTGTTCGACACCGGCGTAAGCGACGCGGTCAACAGCCTCGTGGCAGGGCTTTTACAGTTGCTGGTGGTGCTGGGCGTGCTCAACAACCCCACCGACTCAAACAGCTTTTAAGCCGTCCGCAAACAAAATAGCAACGCAAAAAAGGACCCGGGGCAACCCGGGTCCTTTTTGCGTTTCCGGAAATCGGCGGTTCCCGCGGCATCGGGCCCGCCCATATCGTTCGGCCCTCCCGGCGGTCTCCGTCCGCTTTATTTTTTGGCTCGCCGCAGCATCCGAACATCCGCGGCGATGCAGCCTCCCACGTAGAGAAGCCAGCACAGCCCATAGGTTACCAACGAATTCCCCGGCAGGGGATACGGCGCGATCATGCCCGCGTATCCGCCGAGCAGCCCGTCCAACATATTAAAGCAAACGGCAAGGGGCATCAGCGTCAACAGCCATACGTTTATCAGCCGGAACTGCTTTCGGGCTCCGGCTTTTGTGCCCTCCGCCCCGATCCTCTGCCCCACGGCATAACACACGCATCCAACCGCCATTAAAATCAGCCCGATCGCCACCGAGGTGGATACCTGTTCCTCTCGCCAGACCATCACCGCCACGATCAACCCGATAAAGTTGAAGGCCGTGCCGACGATTGAAAAAATACCCGCATCCGGCCTGTGGTCGGCCGCCTCGACACCCTTCAGCAGATAATCCGTAGTCACGCCGAAATCTTCGCTCATCAGAAGAATCTTTTCAATATCCGGCATGCTCTGTCCGCTTTCCCACTTGGATACCGCCTGCCTGGAAACCCCTACCCGCTCCGCCAGTTCCTCCTGGGATATTCCCCTGGTTTTCCGTAATAACTGTATTCTGTCCGCAACATCCATCCGCGGCGCCCCTTTCCCTGCGTATCCACTGTGCGTTGCTGTTTTCGCAAAGCAGTTTGGTTAATGGATACCAGCGTTATTATCCTACCGTTTCTGCGGTTGCGCTGCCAGCAACCGAAGCTGGAAGTTTGTCAACCTTCGGTTGCGGGCGCGTTCGGCCGCCCTTCTTCCGGCTTTCCGGTCGCCACACGGTAAAATAGCCGCATCAGCAGCGCGGCGATCGTGCGGCTGTTCTGCGCCATGTCGTTGTCCAGCCAGGTCTGCACCGCGCCCACAAAGCCGGTGAGGGTGAAGGAATACACATAGGGCTTTTCCTCCTCGCTGAAAACGCCCCCACCGTCCAGCTGCAAAAAATACGGATCGTACACCAGCATCATAATCCGCTTCTGAAAATCCAGATTGCGTTTATCGCTCAGCAAAATCTTGCAGAGCGACGCGTTTTCCCGAAGGTAATCAAAAATATCGGCCACCATGCCGACCCTTGTGTTCCACTCGGAGTCGTTAAGCGGATAACTGTCCTGCTCATGCCCCTTCAGGTAGGAACGGAGATTGTCGAACAGCTCATTCTCAATTTTCGCCAGCAGGTCGTACTGGTCGGCATAATGCGCGTAAAAAGTCGCGCGGTTGATATCCGCCTTTTCGCAGATTTCCTTGATGGTGATGCGGGCGATATCCCTTTCGGAAAGCAGTTCGATCAGGCTTTCCCGCAGCACCATTTTCGTGTACTTCACACGGCGGTCATCTTTTTTGGTTCGCATAGGCCCTCCCGAATTGTAAAATATACGGCGGTCCCCGACACGCGCTTCGTTTTCTGTATGAATACCGACATATTTCAGCAAACTGTCGGTTGACTTATCCAACATTAATAATTATATTCAACATAGTGATGGTTGTCAACACAGTGTCGTTTTTCAGCCGATCACCTTCGCAATCCGTACAAAGGAGGTAGCGGAACGGTATTGCCTCTCCGTTCCGAAACATCATCATGAATCGATTCTCCGGCTGGGTGCTTCGGCACCGGAAAAGCATTCTGATCCTTTTCATCCTTCTGGCCGTATCCGGCCTGTTTTTTTCCCAACTGGTTTCGGTGAACTATGATATGGTGGACTATCTGCCCGCCGACGCCGCTTCCACACAGGCGCTCAGCCTGATGCAAACCGAATTCGGCGGCGAGCTGCCCAACGCGCGCGTGATGGTGAACAACGTCACCGTCCGCGAAGCGCTGGCCATGGAGGACGCGCTGAAGCAGCTTGACGGCGTAACCGCCGTTACATGGCCCAGCGACGTCGTAGGCCGCGAAACGCTTACCTCCACACCGGTTTCGGCGCTGGATGCGGCAACCGTCGCCCCGTATTACCGGGATGGCAGCGCGCTGTTCTCTGTGACGGTTGAAAACGGGAAGGAGAAGGATACCGTCGCGGCGATCCGCGCGCTGATCGGCGACAGCAACGCCGTCTCGGGCGAAGCGGTCAACACCGCCGCATCGCAGGAAATGAGCTATACGGAAGTCATCAACGCCATGTTGGTGCTACTGCCGATTATCCTGCTGATTCTGATTTTGACCACTTCCTCCTGGGTGGAGCCGCTGCTGTTTTTAATCGCCATCGGGGTCGCCGTGTTTATCAACATGGGCACCAATCTGTTCTGGGGCGAAATCTCTTTCATCACCCGGACGGTCAGCCCCATCCTTCAGTTGGCCGTGTCGCTGGATTACGCGATTTTTCTGCTGCACAGCTTTCGCAACTACCGCGCGCGCTACGAGCCGGAGGAGGCCATGCGGCGCGCGATGCGCAAGTCGCTTCCCGCTATTGCCGCCAGCGCCGCCACCACGGTGTTCGGCTTTCTGGCGCTCATGTTCATGCGCTTTGGCATCGGGCCGGATCTGGGCCTCAACCTGGTGAAGGGCGTGCTGCTCAGCTTTGTTTCGGTGATGGTGTTCCTACCGGCGCTCACGCTGGCGAGTTACAGGCTGATCGACCGCACCAGCCACCGCCGGTTCATCCCGGAACAGAAGAAGGCGGGGCGTTTCCTTACCCGCATCAGCATACCGATGCTTATACTGGCCGTGGTAATCGTGGTGCCGTGTTTTCTGGCGCAGTCGCACATCAGCTTCCAGTACGGCAGCAGCGAGCTGGCTGCGGCTTCCCGCGCAGGCCGGGATACCACGGCCATCGAGGAGCGTTTCGACCGTGAAAACGCGCTGGTGCTGCTGGTGCCCAAAGGGGACGCGGGCCGTGAGGCGGAGCTTGGCGACGCGCTGGCGAAAATCCCCCATGTGACGGAGGTACTATCCTACGCCACAACCGTGGATGCTTCCATCCCCGCCGAATACCTTTCCGCAGAGATTACCAATCATTTTAATTCGGCGCATTACGCGCGCATCATCCTTTACGCCGACACGGAAGCCGAGGGAACGGAGGCGTTCGCAACCGTGCAGCAGGTGCGGGATACCGCCGCGCGCTATTACGACGGCGACACATGGCTGGCGGGCCAGAGCGCGACGCTGTACGACATGAAAACCGTCGTCTCCCGCGATACGGGCATCGTCAACCTTTGCGCGGTGCTCGGCATCTTTCTGGTGCTATTGCTCACCTACCGGTCGCTTAGCATTCCGCTGATCCTGTTGTTCACCATCGAGTCGGCGATCTGGCTCAACCTGTCGCTGGCCTATTTTACAGGGCAATCCTTCAACTTTATCGGCTATCTGGTTGTCAGCACCGTTCAGCTCGGCTCCACCGTGGACTACGCCATCCTGCTCGCCGACCGGTATCTTGGCAACCGCCGCAAGCTGGGCAAGCGCGAGGCGATTCGCAAGGCGCTGGGGGATAACCTGCTCGCCATTCTCACCTCGGCGGCCATCCTGTCCACCGCCGGGTTCACGCTGGCGGCAACTTCCACAAACGCCATTGTTGCGGAGCTGGGCACGCTGTTGGGGCGCGGAACGCTGTTTTCGCTGATATCCGTTGCGTGCGTATTGCCCGCGCTGCTGACACTGCTGGATACGGTTATCCAGAAAACCTCGCTCAACCACGGCTTCCGCCGCAACGATCCCGGCGAGGAACCGGACCCGGACGCTCCCGGCGGCATAAGTGCGGGTTCCGACGGATCCGCCGCCGCGGGTGAGCAAGCCAACCCCTGACACGTCGGCCGGGTTTGGCCGCACCAATCGCCCGGCTTTTCCGGGCAGGCAAATTCCGCCCCGGCGACCCGTCGCCTGCCGGAAGCGACGAGCCTTCCAACGATACGATCATAGTAAGGAGACAATCCTATGAAACGAGTGCTTTCCGTTTTGCTTTCCCTGTGCCTGGCGCTGTTTGCCACCGCGTCCGTTGCCGAAACCCAAACCGCTTCCCCGAAAGAAGAAATCGTCTACGGCCTGCTGCAGGCAGACGGCACGCCGACCGCCGTCTACGTGGTGAACCTGCTCACCGGCGGCGGCAACCTGCTGGATTACGGCGATTACTCCGCCGTGCAGAACCTCACCGATGCCGAGCCGATTTCCCAAACCGGCGATAAAATTACCGTGAGCACAACCGCCGACCGCTTCTACTATCAGGGCACGCTGCAAAGCAAAGCCCTGCCCTGGACGGTTGCGATCGCCTACACGCTGGATAGCGAGACGATTCCGGCGGACAAGCTTGCCGGAAAAAGCGGCGCGCTCGCCATCCATATCGCCGTCACGCAAAACCCGGATGTATCGGAAACCTTCTACCTGAACTATGCGCTGCAGATCGCCGTAACGTTGAACCCCGCCTGCTGCGGCAACATCCATGCGGAAAATGCCACTGTCGCCGAAGCGGCCGGACAAAAGCAGCTCAGCTTTACCGCGCTGCCCGGTCAGGGAGCGGACATCACCGTGACCGCCGACGTCATTAACTTCGCCATGGACGCCGTTACGCTGACAGGCATCAAAATGAACCTGAACCTTTCCGTCGATTCGGAAGCGTTTACGGAGCAGGCAACGCAGCTCTCCGACGCCATCGCCTCACTGGATGACGGCGCGGGCGACCTGCAAACCGGCGCTTCGCAGCTTGCGGACGGACTGACGCAATATCTTTCGGGTGTCGCCTCGCTAACCGACGGGTTGACCCAGCTTGCGGACGGCGCGGAGGCACTTTCCACCGGCGCGGCGTCCCTCAACGACGGGCTTGCGAGCCTGACTGCGCAAAACGAAACGCTTGTGAACGCGGCGCTCGCTTTACAGCAAGCCGCTTTCGACGCCGCCAACGCGCAGCTGTCCAAGAGCGGTCTGCCCACCCTTACCCCGGAAAACTACGCGCAGGTGCTGAGCGCCTCGGATCAGCTGGCCGACGTAAAAGCGCAGCTTGACGGCATAACGCAGTTCGTGCATGGCCTGCAAAGCTACGCTGGCGGCGTGGCCCAGCTCGGCGACGGCACGGCTTCTCTGGCCGAGGGTGCGGCCAGCCTCAGCGATTCGCTTGCCGCCCTGCCCACCTCCGCCGAACCGCTGTCCGCATCCGGCACGGAGCTGCAAACGGGCGCCGATTCGCTGTCAAGCGGCTTGACCTCTTACAAGGAAGGCACTGCCGAACTGCGCACGCAAACCGAGGGATTGCCCGACGAGATCGGCGCGCAGATCGACGAAGCGCTGGGCGGCATCACCGGCAACGGCGACGCGGTCGTCTCCTTCGTGTCGGATCAAAACACCCATGTCGCCGCCGTGCAGTTCGTGCTAAAAACCGAAGCCATCACCCTGCCGGAGGCGGTTCCGGAGGCCGAACCGCAGCCCGAGCCGGAAACCTTCTGGCAAAAGCTCACGGCGCTGTTCGGGTTCTGATTCCGGTATCCGGCCGGTTGTCCAATTATATCAATACGTTGAGGGCAGCAAAGCGGAGGCCCTTTTCCACAAGCGAATGCTTACTACCAGCAACCGCATGTCGCAAAAGCTTCCTGCAAGAGGGAGCTTTTGCAACCATCCGGTATATTTAATCTCAAACGGAGGCGACGCAACGGCCTGCTGAAAAGGGTTGAGGTGCGCGAAGCCAAGCCGCATACGGCCGGGAGCGCACACGGGCATACCCGACCGTCCATTCCAGCAATAACGATATTGCAGACGAGGCTTTTCCGGGAGCCGGAAGACGGTAAAGCGGACGAAGGCCCTTTCTCAGCAAACAAAGGCCCTTACAGCAGACGAAACACCCGCCGCACGGAAGCGTCCATGCGGCGGGTGTTTTTCTATTCAATCGATGGGTACTCTTTAATCGTCCTCGTCGGGTTCCTCAGGCAGTTCGGCGTTGTGCCACACGTTTTGCACGTCGTCGTTCTCTTCCAGCATATCCAGCAGGTTCTGGATCTTCTCGATATTCTCCGGCGCGGGGGCAACGGTGTTCTGCGGAATCATCTGCACTTCGGCGCTCAGGAATTCCAGCCCCTCGCCTTCCAGCTTTTCACGAACGGCGGAGAACTCGCCCGGATCGGTGGTGATCTCAAAGGCGTCGTCCAGCACCTGCATGTCCTCGGCGCCCGCGTCCAGCGCCCGCATCATCATTTCGTCCTCATCCATGTCGGCGGAGCGGGCGACAACAAGCATGCCCTTTTTATCGAACATAAAGGATACGGAACCCGTAACGCCCAGCGTGCCGTCGTTCTTGGCAAAGCAATGGCGAACGTCGCTGGCCGTGCGGTTGCGGTTGTCGCTGATGCACTCCACAATCACCGCCACGCCGCCGGGGGCATACCCTTCGTAGGTGATTTCGCTGTATTCCACATTGCCCAGCTCGCCGGCAGCCTTTTTGATGGACCGCTGGATGTTATCGTTAGGCATGTTATTGCTTTTCGCCTTGGCAATCACGTCGCGCAGCTTGCTGTTGCTCTCCGCGTTACCGCCGCCCTCGCGCACCGCAATGGCAATTTCACGCCCGATTTTGGTGAAAATCTTGCCGCGAATCGCGTCGGTTTTGCCTTTTTTAATTTTGATATTGGCCCATTTGCTATGTCCGGACATCGTATCAGCCTTTCTGCACTCATTTCCAATCAGGTTGCGCCGGTGCCGGGCAAATTGCCGCCCGCCGCAACAACCGCCAACCGTATTCCGGCTCTTTTCCAAAGCCGAAAACCAGCCCGCTGTGTTGCCGACGCGTATCGTTCTGGCGATCCTTTCTCCGCGCCCCAGACGGTGCTTTAGAAAGGAAAGTGTTCGCAACAATAAAGTATAGCACGTTTTACGGCTTTGGTCAACGCCGGGGGCATATCCATACCAACCCAAACGCTCACGGGCTACGTTCCCGCCGATGCGGGCGGCACTCGGCCCAAGCGAAGGCGGAAGAAAATCACCGCTGAAGATCCAGCTGCATAAACACCGCCGAAGGCGCGGGGTTATCATTATAACGCTCAATCTCATAAAACCCGTAGCGCCGGTACAGGGCGACCGCGTCGCTCATAAAAGGAAAAGTGTCCAGGCGTATGTGGCGGTAGCCGATTTGGGCCGCGTCCGCAATCACCCGTTCCACCAGCAGCTTCCCGATCCGTTGGCCCCGAAAGGCGGGCCGTACGTAGAGGCGCTTCATTTCGCAAACCGAGCCGTCTATTTTTCGCAGGGCGACGCAGCCCGCGGCTTGCTCCTCCGAAAGCGCCAAGTACAGGCGGCCTTCGGGCGGCCCGTACTTTCCGCGAAGATTTCGGATTTCATCATCGTAATGCTGCGACGCGAGGCAACCGGCAACCTCGGGGCCTTTTTGGAGGATATCCTCCGTGTACTCCGTAAACAGTTGGCGGATTGCCTCCGGCTGATCGTAACCCGTTTTCAGAACAACGGACATAAACTGCTCCTTGCCGATTTATTTTTCCGGCTGTTGCCGTGCCGACAGCCCGGTATGGGATGGCCCGCAGGCCGCCGGTTGCCGACAGCCGCTTTCCTTCCCCTGCGCGGGGCGTCTATAGCCCCAGCAACGCCGCAACCGGCTTGTCCACCGGCTCCGCATCCTTGCCCAGCACCGTTACGGGCAGCCGCACCGGGCGCACCGGTTCGCTCAGCAGACGGTCCATGGGCGCGATCATCTCAATCGGCGCGTGGTTGCGCACGCGGGTTGCAAAATCCCGCTCGTCTGCCAGCGGTTCGGGCAGGGCGATGCCGCTGAGTTCCGGCCATTCCAGATCGTGGATATCGCTGCCCGCCAGCATGGTCAGTCCCAGCATATCGGCATAGCGGTACGCCTGCGCGTTTTCTTCCAGCGCGTTGGCGGCGTTGTATACCTCCACGCCGTGTACGCAGGCCGTGTTCAGGTAGATGCGCCCAATGTAATAACGTTTGCGGAAGGGGTGCGCCTGCACCACGCAGCCGCCGTATTTGGTAACCTGTTCAAACTGCTCGGCCCTCGTCCACTCCTTCACCTCGGGGTGGCCGTACAGCCATTCCCGGCTCAGCCCGTAAACAAGGTATTCGTCTCCCCGGTACGCCTGCTCCCAGCCGAACAGCACCTGAAAGCCGCGCCGGTCGCCTTCGAGCTTTGCCTTCTCATAGCCTTCGCAAAACTCGTCCACCTGATCGCGCCACGGCAGGGCGCGGTTTACGGCGGTGTTGCCGCCAAAAAAATGATCCGTCACAAACAGGCCGTGGTAACCACGGTCCTGATAAAAGGGAATGTAGTCGTTTCCGTGGGCAACGCCGCAGGCGCTGGCCTCGCAGGTATGCAAATGGGTCTCGTAACGATAGGGCATTCAGGGTCCTTTCGGCGGCGAATGCGCCGCCCTGTTTGTTATCAACGGCAGCTTTACGGCCTGTCGCGGTGCTCGCGCTGGTCGTGCCGTATGCTGCGCCCCCGCCTTCCGTCGCTTTGGTCCGTCGGCAGGTTCGCGTCCCGGGTTTCGCCATACGGCTGCCGGTTCGGCGTCAGCGTCTCCGGCGCGTTGGGTTCCCGCCCGGCTCTGGGCGGCTCATCCCGGTAGGCAGTCAGGCCGTTTTCCCCGCCAGGCTGCCGGTTCGGCGTCGGTGCGGGCGACCGCGGTTGCCGCTCGCCGTTCTCGCCATTTACCGGGCGGTTCTGCCCGGAAGCACGTTCTGCTGCGCGCGGCTCCTGTGCCGTATACCGCTCGCCGTTCTCGGCACGGTTTTGCGGGGGAGGCGTCGCCTGCGATTCCCGTTTTTCCGACGGGCGTGTTTCCCGCCGGGCCGGGGTGCCTTTCGGCTTGCGTTTCGCGTTCTGATCGCGCTTGCCCGCCTTGGGCGCGTTTCCTGTGCGGGCGGTTCTACCGGGCTTCGGCGTCGTTGCGGACGTTTCGTTTTCTCCGGTCTTCCGGCCTTTTCCGGCGTAGGCCGACGCGTCCGCCTTCCCGGTGGGTTTGGGCGGCTTAAAGGAGAACTTCTCCGGCGGCTTGCCGTGCGGGGCGGCCGTATCCAGCACGCGGTAGAAGCGCCGGTTGAAGGCAGCCCCTAGCCGGAAGCGAATGCGCCGCGACAGTTTCGTGCCGTGACAGCCTTTGCGGTAAATCTCGCGGGCGCGCTGTGTTTGCTCTACGCCCGGCTCCAGACGGCTGTAGTTGCTCAGCGCCAGAATACGCCAAAGCGGCATAATGGGCGTGGGGAACACATGCACGCCGTCGATGCGCCGCGCGTAGGCAAGCGGGGTTTCACCGGGCTTGGGTTTATGGTGGCCGACGATCAGCAATTGCTGCACCGCCGCGCCGTAAACAAACGTCTTTTCCTTTTCCGTCGCCTTGCGGGCGGCCACCCGGTCGGGCGAGGTAAACACCATCCGCAGCACCAGCGCACCCAGCGCGGCGGCCAGCAGCAACAGCGGCCACTGGAACGGGTTGCTGTCCTCCTCGCTCGGCGTGGTATCGGGGGTTTCGTTGTTTTGGTCCTGCGGCGGCGTGGAAGGTTCCGGCGAGGGCGTGGGCTCCTGATCGTCGTTCTGGTCCTGATCCGGGTCCGGCGTGGGGGTGGGCGCCTGCTCGGCGGAAGGCTCCGGCGAGGGCGTGGGTTCGGTGGAACTCTGGTTCTGCTGGGGCGTATCGGTATTGCCTTCCTGCAGGGGCGTCGGGTCGAAAGGCACCCAGCCGAAGCCCTCAAAATAGACCTCCGTCCAGGCATGCGCGTCCTTGCCCGTCACATAGGCGAACCCGTCGCCCGAGGGCTGCGCCAGAAAACCCTCTACATAGCGCGCGGGCAGCCCCACCATGCGGCACATCACCGTCATGGCGGCGGCGTAATAAGTGCAGTACCCTTCCCGCCCCACATAAAGGAAATAGGTTATAAAATCCTTGTTCTGCGGCGGGGTGTCGGGCGTAAGGGTATAGCGGTAATACTTTTGCAGATGGCGCATAATCGCCATGGCTTTGCCGTAGGGCGTCGTTTCGCCCGCGACGATGTTGCGCACGTCGTCGAAAACCTTTTGTTCCAGATGGCTGGGCAGCTGCGTATAGGTTTCGTAAAGCTCGCTGTAATACGCGTCCTCCTTGAGGGGTGCGTTCACCAGCGCGTCCAGCCCGCTGTCCCCACCCTCGAACACGGGCGCATACACGGTATACCGGTCGCCCAGCGCTAGATCGCGGGTGATAAACAGCTCGCTGGAGTCATTAAAGTACGGCACCATATCGTTTTCCATGGTCAGGCTGCGCAGGAACACCGGCGTAAACACGGTGGACGCCGCGCTGTTTTCCATCTGCACCGAGATCGCCTTCTGATCCAGCAGGTTTGAAACCTTCAGGATCGCGTCGCCGGGCATCGACTCCAGAAACGCCTTACGGCGCTGCGTCTGCCAGCGCGGGTTGATGTACAGGTACCGTTTCGCGCTGGAAGTATCGCTGAAGGCCCGGCCGTCGTACCAGTCCTTTACCACGGCGCGCAGCAGCGTTTTGCGGTCGGTTTTCACCATCATCACCGGGTATTCGGTGGGCTGCGCCGCGCCGCCAAGCTGGTTATTGCCCATGGGGTAATAGCCGTAGGTGCCCAGCGTAAACACATCGCGCGCGTCGGTAAAAAACAGGTAATCGGTAATGGTCTGCTTCAGGTTGGATGCGGCGGTGGAAAGCGGCTCCAGCGCAATGCGGCCCGAAGGCACCAGCAGGAAAGCCAGCACCACCGCCGCCAGCGCCATGGGCAGCACGTGCAGCAGGTTGATCTTCTCATGCGCGGACTGCGACATCATCAGCAGCAACGCAACCAGCGCGGGCGCCGCGTACCAGAACAGCTCGCCCTTGCCCAGGCTCCACAGCGCGAACATCATCAGCACTGCCAGCAGCGCCGCGGGCAAAAAGCCCACCCCGCGTTTGGAAAACAAAAAGCTCAGCGCCGCCGCCAGCACGGTCAGCAAACCGGCGGCCTGCGCGCCGTACAGCGGCAGCACGATCGTATACCCGGAAAAATACAGCGCAAACGCCTTAAAGGCTTCCAGCCAGCCGCCCAGCAGCCCGGCGTTGGGCAAAAAGAACTGGGCAGCCAGCGCGACGCCGGTCAGCACGCCCAGCAGCATCCGCCTGCGGCGGGAGGTGACCATTACGGTAAAAAGCACCAACAAGCCCAGCGATAAAAGCGTCATGTTCAGGGCGTAGGCTTCCAGCCCCAGCGCGAACAGCAGCGGCAGCACCAACCCGACGGTCAGCAAAAACGCTACGCCCAGCCGGGCGAGCGCCTCCTTTTGCAAAAACGCCGGTTTGCTCAAGCCTTCCGCCTCCTGCTTCATTTGATTCGGTCCGGATCATTAAGCCGGATAAACGCCCCGCGCCTTCATTAGCCGCAAAGCGTACGGTTGGGTTCTTCCCACTCTCTGCTTTCGCTTCAGCCCTGCGGCGAAACGAAGTTCACTTCCACGCCCTGCTGCTGCAGCCGCCCCACCAGCCCCTGCAGCGCGGGGTCCTGCCCCCGAAAGGTCACCAGATACAGGCGCACGTTCGGCCCCATGCGTTTCATACGGCCGATCAGGTCCACCAGCACGCTGGTCAGCCTCGTGGTGATGATAACCACCGCGCCGGTTTTACGCAGGTCGTTCATCTGCATCAGCAGCACGCGCTCAAACTGCTCCGTCTCGTTAAAGGTGCAGCGCGCCAGCTCCTCCAGCAGTATCGGCATGCCCATGCTGCCGTGGTATTCCATGGGCCGGTCGCCCACCAGCGGCAGCCGCACGGGGTTTTCGTGGCTGATCTGGCAGCTGACCACCGAAGCCGCCGTTTCCAGCACGGCGTCCTGTA
>JAQUXV010000254.1 GCA_028692205.1 Eubacteriales bacterium | reverse complement strand
GGGGCGGATATCACGCCTATTTCGCCGACCCGGACGGGTATTACTGGGAAGTTGCGCACAACCCCTATTGGCAGCTGGATGAAAACGGCATGGTAAAACGACAGCCGCATGCGCAGGAGTAATAAGCAAACTGATTACAAATAACAAGACTCGGCTTGTAAAAAAGAAGCGCCCCATGAAGGAGCGCTTCGACCCGTCAAAAAGTGGCATAGGCCACTTTTTTAAGTTACGGGTGCTGTTTGGGGCAAGCCGCAAACATCCCGCCCGACCAGCAAAGACGGTCGATATGGTTGCCAGCGGAAGGTGGAGGCGCACCGATACCGTCCGAGAAAACAAGTCATTTAACGGGCTGAAGCACCCGCATGAGAGGGTACTTCTTTTTGCTTGGGCAATGGGTTGTGTGCATATCAGGAAAATTGCGGAAACCGTAAGTGCGAAATCTGTCCAATACTCAGCGAGAAACCTCGGTAAGCGTCTCGCGCTCCTCCGGCGTAAGGGAGAACGTAAGCGCGACGGCGTTGGCTTCCGCCTGCGCGGGGGATTTAACGCCGGTGATGACGACGCTGTTGGGCAATTCGTCTAAAATCCAACGCACAGCCACGCTGGAAACAGGCACGCCATGCGCAGCAGCGATGGGGCGCATGGCCTCGACGATTCGCAGATTCTTCAACAGTTTATCCCCGTAGAAATTATCATAGATCGTACGGCTGCGGCGGTCGTTCGCATCAAAATGAACGTCCGCACCGTATTTGCCGGTCAGAATGCCCTGTCCGAGGCTGCCCCAGGTAAGCGGCGCGGCGGTCAGCCCGTCGGCGATTTGCCGCATGGCTGGCTCATCATCCCGGTGGGCAAGGCTGAAATGGTTTTGGAAGGAGGCGATATGCTCGCGGTAGGGGAGCAGAGCGGGCAACTGATCGGTCGTAATGTTGCTTAGTCCGATGGCGCGAATGTCCCCCTTCTCCTTTCGGGCAATCAACGCTTCCATCATTTCGGGTATCGGCGTGACGCCGTCCAGATAATGCACCTGATATAGATCGACGTAATCGGTATGCAGCCGTTTCAGGCTCCCGGCCAACGCCTTGTTGATATAAGCGGGGCTATTGTCGTAGAAGGTTTTACCGTTCTCTACGCGAACGCCGAATTTGGTGGCGATAACCACCTTGTCACGCAGGCCGTGCAGCGTTTCGCCCAAGGTTTCCTCGCTGCGCCCCAAACCATAGGTGTCCGCGGTGTCAAAGAAATTGACGCCCAACTCCACCGCGTGCAGCATAGCGCGCTCTACTTCATCCCGGGATACGTTACCCCAGCCGTATTCGCCCGCGGGGCAGCCGCCCATGCACAGGCGGCTTACCGCCGGAATTGCACCCTTAAGTGTGATCGTTTCCATTGGTATCTCCTTCATCGTCAAAGGCGCGGCCCTGTCGGCGCAGCCCTTTGGGATAGTGATTTTTCAGCATTCCGTCGCTTGCTTTTACAAATCCCAGCGGAAGCCCCGCAAGCGTTACAACCGCGTAGCCGCGAGCGCCCTCGGCGGCGGGAAGGGTTTCGCCCCGCTGATAAGCGGCGGCCTGCGGAAGCGTCAGCGCGACGGAAGAAATGGCATAGGGGGGAGCGGCCATCGCCAGCGCGTGATCCGGCTTGAACACTTTACCTCCGAACTGCCCGAGCGACAGCCCCGCACGTAATACGCGAATCCCACGCAGCGGCGGCAGATCGGGCGCGGCGATCAATGTATCGCCCAGCATGGCGTTGGGCAGGGGTGTGCCGCCCGTGAACACATCTTCACAGAAAGATCGGCAGGCATTCGTGGCTGCGGGGTCCGGCGCGCATAGCGCCTGCGCGGCAGGCAGTAGCGTGCGTGCGTTTGCGAAAATATCCGGCGAAACGCCCATTTTACGAAATAGAGCCACAAAATGTCCCTCGCCCAGAACTTCATGGGGATAAAGATGCAGGCCCCCGTTGCGGGAGACGAGGTTTTTGCCGTTGCCGATCGGTACGGAAAAATCAACGGCTTCCAGTTCGGGATGAGCCTGCAGCAATGCCAATACGACATCGTCGTTTTCTTCGCGGCTGAGGGTGCAGGTGGAATAGCAAAGCCTGCCACCGGGCTTCAGCATCGCGCAGGCGCTTTCCAGAATCCGGCTTTGCCGAAGGGCGCAGCGGGTGGGCGCGTCGGCATCCCATTCCGATTGCGTTTCGGGGTGGCGGCGGAACATGCCTTCCCCGCTGCACGGAGCATCCACCAAGATCGCGTCAAAAAGCGCGGGCCATGCTTGCGCGAGCCGAGCGGGATCGGCGGAGACGACCACCGCGTTTTGCACGCCCATCCGTTCCAGATTGCGGCTCAGGATTTGCGCACGGCCGGGAACAAACTCGTTACAGACCAGCGTGCCTTCGCCTGCCATAGCGGCGGCAAGCTGTGTGCTTTTACCGCCGGGCGCGGCGCATAGATCAAGCACTGTTTCCCCGGGCCGTACGGCCAGGAGCGTGGCGGGGAGCATGGCGCTTGGCTCCTGTAAATAGTATGCGCCCGCCTCATGCAGCGGGTGCGCGCCCGCGGTGCTGGCGATATCCAGATAAAACCCGTCCGGAGCCCACGGCACGGGAGCGCCGATGCCGCCAACCCAATCCGACAGGTTGCACATTTTATGGGGATTACGGCGCAGCCCGCGCAGCGGCGGCTGTTCCAGCGAAGCAAAGTAAGCGTCCGCGGCGTCTCCCAATTGTTCGGAAATACGGCGGGCAAAGGCTTCCGGCATCATGCTTCGTCGTCCTCCAGCCATTCGGGAAGCATCAGCGGTTCGATGGGAAAGAAAATTTTCTGCATGGCTTCCGGCAGTTCCACCCGCAGGCGCTCATACCCCGCCACCATAGCCACGGGGAGGCCGAGGCGCATGCCGACCTTCTCCAGCAGGACCTGCGAACGGATCAAATCGTCCGCAGTGGTTTGCCGCTGAAGGTTTGCGTTGTTTACCAACGCGTCCGACCGGAGGCGAGAACGCTCGGCAATCAGGGTGAACAATCCGCAAATATCTTCTTCCGTGCCGGAAAGCGGCCGGAAGGGATTCACGACATACAGCACTCGCATCTGGTCACGAATGGGCTGGATATATGGATAATACCGTCCGAGCGCTGTTGCGCCCACCTCGTCGCCGCCCACGTCGATTACGACGCGCTGATAGCGGCCCGGTTCGAAAACGGATTGGATTTCGGCCGGAAGCGCGGGAATATCCACCGAAGTAAGGGCAAAGGAAGGCATTTTAACTTCAATACCCTCGGCCCTCAGCAGTTCGGCACGTTCGGCACTGCGAAAATAAGGGTTTACAATGTCCAGATCCACTAATGCTACGGGGTCGTTGCCTTCCCGGCGCATTTGCCGGGCCAGCGCAAGGGAAAGTTCGGTTTTGCCGCTGCCGTAGTTGCCGACGATCACTGTAAAACGGGCGTCCGTATTCAGCATTATTCGTCCTCGCTTTCCGTGTTTTTCTTGGGATAAACCGGCGCATGGAAGGCCGTGCTCACATCAACCGTCGATTGCAAATCCCGGATTGTCGGCGGGTTGCTTTCATCTTCGCCGCTCACGAAGGTGCGCGCTTTTTTGGCGAGCGAGCCCAACACGCGGGGACGATCGGGCTGAGCGTCATTGCGGGTAGACGTAAAAGGCGCAAAACGATCATAGCCTTCACCCGCGTTCGGCGCGGAGCCATCCTCGCGGTCAAGCCCAAGGTTCTGGCGGAATGCCGCGATATCCAGCCCGGGATGCACGGGTGAATCTGCGTTCGCATCGGGGCCGCCGCTATATAGCTGCTCCGGTGTCGGCGGCGGAGCAAACCCTGAGCGGACATCCCGCAGATAGCGTTCAGTATCCGTTTCAGGTTCCGCGGCAGGGGCGGGCGACTGGTGCCTGGGTGTGTAACGCGGCGCAAAATCCTGAAAGCCGGTCTGTGGAGAACGCCATGCGGCAAGGTCGTCGTCAAACCGCGTATCTTCGGGCGGCGCCGTTGGCTCCCGGTAGGAAGGGAAGGCGATGGTTGGGGCAAAGCCGGCGTTGGGCTCGAAGGGCGGCCGATAGACGCTGGTGGGCGCTTCCGCCTGCTGCTGCGCATAGGATAACGGCGGCGCGACCTGGGTGGGCTCGGCTTCCGCCTCGCGAGCGTTATAGCGGTATGTCGGGGCGAAACCAGCGTTTGCAGCCGGGGGAGCTGCGGGCCCCTGATAACGCGTCGTTTCTTCCGGTTCCTCAGGCCCGTCATACGGATTGTCGTTCTCGTACGGCTGGTGATAAGCATCGTATTGCGCTTCGGGGTAAGCGTCGTAATCCGCGGTATACTCCGCAGGATCAGCGTTTTGTGCGTAATCAGCGTCCCGCTCGTACGCACCGGAACGGCGAGCCTGTTTCCGGCTGCGTTTCCACCGGCGTCTCGAACGCCAAACATAGTAAGGCCGCCAGCGAATCAGGTAGATGATACGGTCTACCACAAAACCGCCGACGCACAGCACGATAAAAATAATTTTCCAGTTGTTGCGCAACAGAGTGAAAAAAGAATTGCCTTCAGAGCTGCCAAGCAGGGTCCACACCGCGTTGAAAAGAGACCGAAGCCAGCCCAGCAGCAGAGAGAGGA
>JAQUXV010000253.1 GCA_028692205.1 Eubacteriales bacterium | reverse complement strand
TGGGCGAGATTTTCGTCTATCGCAACGATTACTGGGCGGTGCCGCTTCGCAAACTGGGCGAAGGGCTGGGGCGCTTCATCTATCTTATGGACGCTTATGACGACCTGCCTGCGGACCTGCGGCGAAAACGCTACAATCCGCTGGCAAAATACCGCGATCAACCGGATTATGAAACCCTGCTCAAGGACAGTCTCACCCTGTTGATCGCGGAATGCACGCAGGCGTTTGAACTTTTGCCGCTGGTGCAGGATGTGGATATTCTGCGCAACATCCTCTATTCCGGCGTATGGATGCGTTACCAGCAAAAGCAGGCGAAATCGGCGCGCAAACAGGGAAAGCTAAAGGAGAGTGACCATGAACAGAGATCCGTATGAGGTGCTTGGCGTATCCCGAAACGCGACGGATGACGAAATCAAGGCCGCTTACCGCAAGCTGGCGAAGAAATACCACCCGGACCTGAACGGCGGCAGCGCCCAGGCGGAAGCCCGGATGAAAGAAGTTAACGAAGCCTACACCGAGCTGATTAAAAACAAGGGGCAGAACTATGGCCGGGGATACGGCCAGAGCTATGGCTCCAACAGCAGTTCCGGCGGCTATGGCGGCTACGGCAATGCGGGCGGGTATGGCAACACAGGCGGTTACGGAAGTTCCGGCGGTTACGGCGGCTCCTCACAGGGCGGCGGTTACGGCGATTTTGATCCTTTCGGCTTCGGCGATTTTTTCCGCGGTGCGCAGCAGCGGCAAGCCCGGCAGGAAGGTCAAACCACCTATACCGAGTACGACCCGCAGCTGAAAGGTGTGGAGAGCGCCGTGTTGAACGGTAATTACGCGCAGGCGGTGCAGATCCTTTCAAGCATACACGATCGGCGTGCGGCCTGGTATTACTGGAGCGCGCGGGCGAACATCGGCCTGGGCAACCGCGTGGCGGCGCTGAACTACGCGCGAACAGCCATGCAGATGGCCCCGGACGAGCCCGCCTACCGTGAACTGCTTGCCGATTTGCAGGCCACCGGGCAAACGTACCGGCAATACGGTTCGCAGCGCGGCTTTACGGGAACGCTGTGCGCGAATCCGTGCCTGTCGATTATTGTTTTGAATCTGCTGTGTAATTGTTGCTGCCTCGGCGGCCGCGGAGGGGCGTATTGTTGCTAGCAATCGCCGACATCATCGCGTTTCGGATTACGCAGCGAACCGGGCTTGACTGGAACAAACCGGGCTTGGATTACGAAAATGCCTGTAATTTCAGGTGGGAAACGGCAGCGTGATCCCATAGCACCGACAGGGAGAAGACCCCTGTATTACGCTGAACCGCCCGATTGAGAAGGGTAAAAAAACCCGGCTGCCCGATGAGTGGAGCAGCGGGAAAGCCACGGCCGAATAACCGGCATGGCAATTGAGGAGGAGAAAACATGTCCTTTTGGGAGAAAGTAAAGCAATCGTTTCGGTCCTTTATGGCGGGCCGTCATGGCGTAGACCCGTTTTCGGTTATGTTGGTCTGGACCGGTCTGGCGATTTATGTGCTTTCGGCGGTGCTGAATTCCGGACTGCTGAGCCTGCTTTCGTTGGTTTTGTACGGCTATACGGTTTTCCGTATTTTTTCCCGGAACGAGCAGAAGCGCGCGGATGAAAACCGGCGTTACCTTGGTGCGAAAAACAAAGTGACCATGGGTTTCCGTCAGGCGCGCACGCGTTTCAAAAACCGGAAGCAGTATAAGTATTTCCGCTGCCCCAACTGCAAGGCGTGGCTTCGCCTGCCGCGCGGCGCGGGCGTGGTAACGGTAACCTGCGGCCGGTGCCATAATAACTTTACCCAAAAGTCTTAACGGTAGGATCCGTGACGAGCAGTTCCCATGCCTACAGGCGACCGTGCTTCCATAGTCGGCGCTTGTGAAACCTTTGAACGGGGTTATGCCGGGCCGCGCAAACGCAGTCCGCCGGTAATCCATTTTGCTCGTCGGCTCGTTTGGAACGGCGTTTATCCCAAACAGAAATCCAATTTGAAAAGAATTGCGGCGGACGCAAACAGACGTTTGCATTCCGCCGCCTTTGTGATATAATAAGGGGCGATACAGGATCGGAGGAGGAAATATGAACCGATTTGTGCTCAAAGCGCCATATCAGGCCAGCGGCGACCAGCCCGCCGCCATCGCCAGTCTGGCCGATGGCATCAAGAGCGGGCTGAAGGATCAGGTGCTGCTGGGTGTAACCGGCAGCGGCAAAACCTACACCATGGCGTCGGTCATCGAGCGCGTGCAAAAACCCACGCTGGTTATCGCGCACAACAAAACGCTGGCCGCACAGCTTTGCAGCGAGTTCCGCGCCTTCTTTCCAGACAGTGCGGTCGAGTACTTTGTGAGCTATTACGACTATTATCAGCCGGAAGCTTACATTGCTTCCACCGATACCTATATTGAAAAGGACGCCTCCATCAACGAGGAAATTGACCGTTTGCGCCACAGCGCCACCGCCGCGGTGCGGGAACGCAGGGATGTAATTGTTGTGGCCAGTGTTTCCTGCATCTACTCCATGGGCGATCCCAGCGAGTACGAGGGTATGATGGTCAGCATGCGCCCGGGCATGAAGCTGGGGCGGGACGAGCTGATCGACCGGCTGGTGGAGATACAGTATACGCGAAATGATTTTGAGTTCACCCGCGGCAGCTTCCGCGTGCGCGGCGACGTGCTGGAAATTATCCCCGCCAACGAACGGGAGCACGCCCTGCGCATAGAGTTTTTCGGCGACGAAATTGAACGCATCCGTGAAATTGAAGTGGTAACGGGCAACCCGTTAAGCACGCTGGAACACGCGATGGTTTTCCCCGCCACACACTACGCCATGGACAGGGAGAAGATGAACGCCCAGCTGGGCGTGATTGAACGGGATATGGAAAAGCGCGTGCAGGAGTTGACGGACGAAGGCCAACCCCTGTATGCCATGCGGTTGCGCCAGCGTACCCAGTACGATTTGGAAATGATGCGGCAAATTGGTTTCTGCACCGGCATCGAAAACTACAGCCGATACTTTGACGGCCGTAAGCCGGGGGATGCGCCGTACAGCCTGCTGGATTACTTCCCCAAAGATTTTCTGATGTTCATCGACGAAAGCCACGTTACCGTACCGCAGATCCGCGGCATGTACAATGGCGATCATGCCCGCAAACAAACGCTGGTGGATTACGGTTTCCGGCTGCCATCGGCGTTTGACAACCGTCCGCTGGTTTTTAACGAATTCCGGGAGCGCCAATGCCAGACCGTTTACGTAAGCGCGACGCCGGCCGACTTTGAACTGGGAATCGCCCAGAACGTGGTGGAGCAGATCATCCGCCCGACGGGGCTTTTAGACCCGATGGTGCTGCTACGGCCCGCAACCGGGCAGGTGGACGACCTGATCGGCGAAATTCACAAAACGGTGGCGAAGAACGAGCGCATACTGGTAACCACGCTTACCAAGCGCATGGCGGAAAGCCTGACCGATTACCTGAAAAACCTCGGTATCCGGGTGCGCTACCTGCACAGCGATATCCAAACCATGGAGCGTTCAGAGCTGATACGCGATTTGCGGCTGGGCGAGTTCGACGTACTGGTCGGCATCAACCTGCTGCGCGAGGGCCTGGATATGCCGGAGGTCAGTCTGGTTGCGATACTGGATGCGGACAAGGAAGGCTTTCTGCGAAGCGAAACTTCGCTGATCCAGACTATCGGCCGGGCGGCGCGCAATGTGGATGGCCGCGTGGTGCTGTATGGCGATTCGCTTACCGACAGCATGATGCGGGCCATCAACGAAACCAATCGCCGTCGCAACCTGCAGGAGGCTTATAACCGGCTCCACGGTATTACGCCGCAAAGCGTAAAGAGCACGGTGCAGGCGCTGCTGAAGATTACCAAGGATTTTGGCGGCGGTGCGCAGGAAGGCCTGAGCGAAGAAGAAAAGCAGGAACTCCTGAAGAGTGTTGAGGATCAGATGCTCTCCGCCGCCAAAGACCTGGATTTTGAAAAGGCGGCCAAGCTGCGCGATGAACTGTTCAGCCTGAAGGGCGAGACGAATAAGGTGATGAAGCCGCAAAGCAGGCGGCGGAGGCTCAAAAAGCCGCACAAGTAAAGCGGCGGCGACAATACACCGTCACACACGCAAGGCCCGCGCAATCGCGCGGGCCTTCATCTGCGGGGAAAGCGTATCTGCTTTGCCGTCTGCGCCGCAACGGGTGGTCACGTGTGTCCGTATACGCTCCCGCCCGCAGGCGGCTTTGCGCATCTGAATCTTTTTCAAGCTGCGCTTGCGTGTTTGCAAGCGCTTATCGAAGCAATCGAGGCCCGCGCAATCGCGCGGGCCTCGATGAGCAATGATGCGTGTTACTGACCGTCGTTTTCACAGGCGGCAGCAGGATCGCTGTAAGGCGTTTCCACCCGCGCATCCAACTCGTGATATTCCCGATTGGGCAGCACCGCGCGGTAGGCCGGGCGAATAATTTTATCCATGTTCACCAACTCTTCAATGCGATGCGCGCTCCAGCCGACGATGCGCGCGATGGCGAAAATGGGGGTGAACATCTCCTCCGGAATGCCAAGCATACTGTACACCAGACCGCTGTAGAAATCCACATTGGCGCTGACGCCCTTGTACATGT
>JAQUXV010000252.1 GCA_028692205.1 Eubacteriales bacterium | reverse complement strand
ACGATTTCTATCTTGGAGGGCGCAGGCTGGGCCCATTGGTGACGGCCATGAGCGCCGAGGCTTCGGACATGAGCAGCTGGCTGCTGATGGGGCTTCCGGGCGTGGCATACCTGACCGGTATGGCGGAAGCGAGCTGGACGGCCATCGGTCTTGCGATCGGCACGTACCTGAACTGGCTGTTCGTCGCGCGGCGCATCCGCCGCTATACCGAGGTGTGCGGCGACGCGATCACCCTACCGGATTTCTTTGCGAAGCGCTACCATGCGAAAAATAAACTGCTGCTCAGCGTGGCGGCATTGATTATCGTAATCTTTTTCATCCCTTACACCGCATCCGGCTTCGCGGCGTGCGGTAAGTTGTTCAGCAGCCTGTTCGGCGTGAATTACCTGCTTGCGATGCTCATCAGCGCGATTATCATCGTGGCTTACACAACGTTGGGCGGGTTTCTGGCAGCCAGCACAACGGACTTTGTGCAGTCTATTATTATGACGGTTGCGTTGGTTGTGGTGCTCGTTTTCGGGGTGCGGATGGCGGGCGGCGTGGACGCCGTATTGGAAAACGCCAGGTCGCTTTCCGGCTACCTTAGCCTGAGCGCCGCCCACAACGTGAACACCGGCGAAACGAGCGGGTATGGGTTCCTGACCATTGTTTCCACGCTGGCGTGGGGGTTGGGCTACTTTGGAATGCCGCATATTCTGCTGCGCTTTATGGCGATTAAGCAGGAGCGGAAACTGGTGCTCAGCCGTCGGGTGGCGACCATATGGGTGGTTATTTCGCTGGCCGTGGCGACCCTGATCGGCGTCGTCGGCTTCGGCATGACCGGCACAGGCCGCATCAGCCTGCTGGAGGGTTCCGCAAGCGAGACGATTATTATTAAAATTGCGCAACTGCTGAGCACCTACGGCTTCTTCTTTGCGCTGCTGGCGGGCGTGGTGCTCGCGGGAATTCTGGCGAGCACAATGTCTACGGCGGATTCGCAACTGCTGGCGGCATCCTCCTCCATATCCCGTAACATTCTGGAGGAGGCTTTCGGCGTGAAGCTTTCGAATAAAGCGGGGATTGTGGTGGCGCGCCTGACTGTGCTCGCGATTGCGGTGATCGCGTTCTTAATTGCGCTTAACCCGGACAGCTCCGTATTCCGCATCGTTTCCTTTGCCTGGGCGGGCTTCGGCGCGGCGTTTGGCCCGGTGGTGCTGCTGGCGTTGTTCTGGCGGCGCAGCAACCAGTGGGGCGCGCTGAGCGGAATGCTCGGCGGTACGGCGATGGTGTTTGTGTGGAAGTTCCTGTTAAAGCCGATGGGCGGCGTTTGGAGCATTTATGAGCTGCTCCCGGCGTTCCTGTTCGCCATTGCGATCAATGTGATCGTGAGCCTGTGTACTAAAGCGCCCGGGCAGGAAGTGCTGGCCGAGTTCGACCTTGCCGCTTCTAAAAAAACGCTCGGCGGAGAAGCGTAAAAGTTTATATGGATCACAAAGGGGCCGCCGGTTTGATACCGGCGGCCCCTGCGCTTGCCCTGCCCCTGCTTTATGCCATTTTCAGGCGATATCCGCATTTGTATACCGTTTCAATACGCTCTACGCCCAGCTTCTTGCGCAAGCGCTGAACATGCACGTCAACCGTGCGTGTTTCGCCCATGCTCTGGTATCCCCAGGCTTTCCGCAGCAGTTGCTCACGGCTGATGGGCATATCGGGGTTTTCCATCAACGCCAACAGCAAAGCGTATTCCTGCGCCGTCAGCTCCACACGCTCGCCGTCCAGCAGCGCCACACGCTCCGCCTCGTCGATTGTCAATGCCCGCAGAGGGTCCGAATGCCCAAGCAATGCCAGGGATTTCATAATTGCCGTTTTCGGCGAAAAGGGGAGCATCAGTACATCCGACTGCCCGCGATAAAGCGCCCGCAAATGTGAGGTCATTTCCTGAGCGGCTGTCAGGAACAGCACGGGATAGCCCGCCGACTGGATATCATGGAAAAGCGGGCGGCAAACAGCCCATTTCAGCCGCGCGTCCAAAACAACCAGCGTCGGTTGATCCTCAGGTGCGGGAATACTGGTAAAAGCGTCGCAGACTTGTACGGAGAAGCCTTCTTTTTGCATAACCTGAGAAAGCTTGTGCGATACGTTTTCATCGGTACCATAGATGAGTATCCTTGCCATACGATCACCTCTCTTGTATTATGACGAATGAAAGTGACCGTTTGTTGCATGAAATGTAAACAATTTGTGACCCCCGTGTGAACATGAGCCTGTTCCGGGCTTTTTCGTGATCCTGAGGAGAGGGAAACGGAAGCGGCGGAGGACTGTCCGTATTGCCCGAACGGGACGCATGTGTTATGCTTATCAAATGTAGACGAGTATTCCGGCAAACACTGAAACGAGCCTATGCCGGGCGCACAGGGTGCCGAACTGAAAAGCACAGGCCCGAAGGAGAAAAACAGATGGATTCGTTTTATCGCGGCTGGTTTGCGGGCTGGATGCAAGGTATGGCGGAACTGAGCTGCCGGGAACGCACCAAGGTGTTTCGGCAGTGCGGCAAGGCCTGCGCGCAACTGGAAATGCTGCCGAGATACCAGAAACTGCTGCAGGCCGCGGCCGATGCGGACGGCTTCTTCGACGCGGTAAACCGTGAAGTGGACGGTGTCGACGTGCAAACCGTTACACGCGGCAGCGAGTATGATCTATATTATCCGAAGTGCTATTGCCCGCTGCATGAGGAAGGCGGCGTAAACGACGGGATGCTGTGCGAATGCTCCCAGGAAAGCCTTTTGTGGCTGATGGGCGAGCTGTTTCCGGAGCGGAAACCGACGGTGGAATTGCTGGCTTCGGTGCTACGGGGAGATGCGCGGTGCTGCCTGCGTGTCCGGCTGCACTGATGTTGGAGAGTAACGGGAACGCCATCGGGAGGACATTCCTGCATTGAGCGCCGTTGCCGGGCACAGGCGCTTTCCAGAAAAACGCCGTTCAGTTTCCGCGAACGATCGCGTTATTCCCCTTTAAGCGAAGCTTTGCGAAAAACCCCGGCGGAATGCCGTTTTTGCAGCGAACTGCGCATGGCTCCATCCAATAAAATGCAGCGGCTCGCCTGATGGGCGCTTATTCTATCGCTTCCCCCGAGACCTCGCATATTTTCGTAAAAGCATTTAAAATGAATCGAAAGAGGCGTATTGCATGACGCGCAGCCAATGGAAAGTAGGGGCGTACTGCCTGCTTGTGGCGGCAGTTTGCCTTGCGATCTGTTCCAAATCCTCCTTTCTGTACCCGATTAACGACTGGACGGATGCCAACGCCTATTTTTCCTGCGGGAAAGGAATGCTGAACGGACGGGTGATGTACCGGGACCTGTACGAGCATAAGGGGCCGCTGCTCTATGCGCTGCACATGGTCTGCGCGCTGATCAGCTATACCGATTTTACCGGCGAGTTTATAATGGAAATCCTTTCGGTAGGGATGTTTCTGCTGGCGGCTTATCGGATCATGAAGCTGTATACGGCAAACAACCCGGCATTGTTCTGGTTGCCGGTGCTGGCAGCGGTAGTGCTTTCGTCGCTTAGCTTCCAGCAGGGGGACAGTGCGGAAGAACTTTGCATGCCGATGCTGGCATGGTCGCTGTATGGGGTTTTGCAATGGGCACGGCAGAACGCCCCGGTAAGAATGAGCACCGGAAAACTGCTGCTGCACGGCTTTCTGTGCGGCTGCGTACTGTGGATAAAGTTTACGATGCTGGGGTTCTACGCGGCCTGGATACTCGGCCTGATGATCTACCATTTCACGAGGCGCAATGGTAAAGCCGCCTTTACGGCGATGGGCTGGTTTGCGGCGGGCGTTGCGCTGGCGACGCTGCCGTGGCTTGTATATTTTGGGCTGAACGGGGCAATCGGTCCGTGGCTGAAAACCTATTTGTACGACAACATTTTTCTCTATCAGGATGGGGAGAGCCTCGGCGCGGCGGCCCGCATCAAAGCGATGCTGCACTCGGCGCTGGACTGGTTTGCGGCTAACTGGGCATACGCCGTGCCGATGGCGCTGAGCCTGGTATGGTTCACTTTTCAGAAAAAGCCCGACAGCTCGCGGAGCGACGGGGGAAAGTGCTACATCACTGCGGTGGAGAAAGGTTTTGTATGGGCGCTTGCGGCATTGCTGGCGCTGGGCGTGTTTATCGGGGGAAAAAGCTACCTTTACTATGGGCTGATCCTTGCCGCGTTTTCGCCATTGGCTGTGCTACCGTTGGTTCGGTGGACGGAACGGTGGATTGACGGCCGCCGTACGTTGGCGGCTGCGCTGGCCGCTGCGGTCACGCTGGGCGCGGGGGGCCTGTGCCTGGCGGCGAGCCCCAATGCGCCCGACCTGCTGAAACCCCGCGAGGATACCATGCAATACCGCTTTGCGGCCATCATTAACCAAACGCCGGATGCGACGCTGCTGAACTACGGGTTTATGGACGCGGGCTTCTATACCGCGTGTGGAATTGCGCCCACCGTGAAATACTTTCACCAGACCAATGTACATCTGCAGGAGATGTTGGACGAGCAGGTGCGTTATATCGATGAGGGCGTTACCGACTATGTGGTTACGCGCGGCCGCCAGCCCGATACGATCCTGAACCGGTATGAACTGATCGCCACCGAAAAAG
>JAQUXV010000251.1 GCA_028692205.1 Eubacteriales bacterium | reverse complement strand
GGCCGCCAGAAAGGCGAAACCATGACAAAAGGACGATTTGGCATCCACGGCGGGCAGTACATCCCCGAAACGCTGATGAACGCCGTGCTGGAATTGGAAGAGGCTTATAACCATTATAGAAACGACCCGCAATTCACCGCTGAGCTGGACGGGCTTTTCCGGGATTACGCGGGCAGGCCGTCGCGCCTGTATTACGCAAAAAAGATGAGCGCGAACCTGGGCGGCGCGAAAATCTACCTGAAACGCGAGGATATGAACCACACCGGCGCGCATAAAATCAACAATGTGCTGGGGCAAACGCTACTGGCGAAAAAGATGGGCAAAACGCGCGTGATCGCCGAAACCGGCGCGGGCCAGCACGGGGTGGCCACTGCCACCGCCGCCGCGCTGATGGGCCTTGAATGCGAGATTTTTATGGGCGAGGAAGATACGAAGCGGCAGGCGCTGAACGTATATAAAATGCGGCTGTTGGGCGCGACGGTGCACCCGGTCACTTCCGGGACGGCGACGCTGAAGGACGCGGTATCCGAGACCATGCGGGAGTGGACGCGCCGCATTGCCGATACGCATTATGTGCTCGGCTCGGTGATGGGCCCGCACCCGTTTCCCACCATCGTTCGGGATTTTCAGGCTGTGATTTCCCAGGAGATTAAGCAGCAGATGCAGGAGGCGGAAGGCCGCCTGCCGGACGCCGTGCTCGCCTGCGTGGGCGGCGGCAGCAACGCCATCGGCGCTTTCTACCACTTTATCGGCGATCCTTCCGTGCGGCTCATCGGCTGCGAGGCGGCGGGCCGGGGCACGGATACCTTTGAGACGGCGGCGACCCTTACCACCGGGAGACTGGGCATTTTCCACGGCATGAAATCCTACTTTTGTCAGGATGAGTACGGGCAGATTGCCCCGGTGTACTCCATCTCCGCCGGGCTGGATTATCCAGGCGTGGGTCCGGAACACGCGTACCTGCACGACAGCGGGCGCGCCGAATATGTGGCGATCACAGACGCCGAGGCGGTGGACGCCTTTGAATACCTGTCGCGCATGGAGGGCATCATCCCCGCCATTGAAAGCGCGCACGCTGTCGCCTATGCCATGAAGCTTGCGCCCACCATGGACAAAGATCAGTTGATTGTCGTCAACCTTTCGGGCCGCGGCGATAAGGATTGCGCGGCCATCGCGCGCTACCGGGGGGAGGAGATTTCGGAATGAGCCGGATTCAAAAAGCGTTTGAGGGGAATAAGGCGTTTATCGCGTTTGTAACCTGCGGGGACCCGGATTTGGAAACGACTGAAAAAATCGTGACCGCGATGGATGAAGCAGGCGCGGATATTATTGAACTGGGCATTCCGTTTTCCGATCCCACGGCGGAGGGGCCGGTAATCCAGGCGGCCAGCAAGCGCGCGCTGGACGGGGGCGTGACCACCGACAAGATTTTGGCTATGGCGAGGCGTTTGCATACGCGCGCGCCGCTGGTTTTTATGACCTACGCAAACGTTGTGTTTTCCTACGGGACGGAGCGGTTTTTGCAGACCGCCGCGGAAGCGGGAATCGCCGGGCTGATTTTGCCGGATGTCCCGTATGAGGAGAAGGCGGACTTTGCGCCCGCCTGCCGCAAGTACGGCGTCGACTTCATTTCGCTGATCGCGCCCACATCGAAAGACCGCATCGCGATGATCGCGCGGGAAGCGGAGGGTTTCGTGTATTGCGTATCCTCGCTCGGCGTTACGGGGGTGCGCGGCGAAATTACCGCGGATATCGGCGATATGGTGCAGCGCATCCACGAGGTGACGGCGCTGCCCGCCGCGGTGGGCTTCGGCATTTCCACGCCGCAACAGGCTGCGGAAATGGCGGCAAAAGCGGACGGCGTGATCGTCGGCTCGGCAATTGTGAAGCTGGTGGCGCAGTATGGGCGCGAGGCCGCCGAACCGGTAGCGGACTATGTGCGCAGTATGAAGGCGGCGCTGGATAACCGCTGACTGGATAACAGGCAAGAACAGGCTCCCTTGAAGATGTTTTAGGGAGTCTGTTCTTGTTTGCTAATCATGGGGGCAATGCTGCTTTGACTCTGCAAACGCTGTTTGCGGTTAAGCTTCAAGTTCCCGCCCGGCGAAACCGGGCGATGGGAGCGCCGGGGGAGCATACCGACATCTTCACGATGAGGGAAACCGTTTACCGGCGATGGCCGTCTCCTTGGAATCCGAAGGCTCCATGAGGCCGGGATGGCACACAAACGCACAGCTTTGCGTTTTGTTTTCGCCGCCTGCTTGACAACGCGGCGAAGTGCCGTTATAATGGCAACAGAAATTGTAACCGTTACCAAAACACTGCGAGGAGGATTTTTATGGGCGTGACGATCCGTGACGTAGCCAAACACGCAGGGGTTTCCGTCGCGACGGTTTCACGCTACCTCAACAATAGCCCCCTGATCGCGAGCGAATCGGTGGAGAAGGTTCGCCAGAGCATTCAGGCCTTGAATTACGAGCCGAACTTTATGGCCCGCAATTTGAGCAGCCTCCAATCCCACACCGTTGCGCTGCTGGTGGATAACGACAACCCCGAAACCTTTGGAGACAAGAACTTTTTGCAGATCCAGTACGGCGCGGAACACGCGCTGGCGGAGCACGGTTACTACCTGATGATTCTTTCGCTTACCGGTGCCAACCGGGAAAAAGCGCTGAAAAAGCTGATCCGAGAGCACCGGGTGGATGGGGTTCTGCTACCCGCGCAGCTCGCGAAAAAGTCCATCTGCAACTTTCTGGCGGACAACGGCATTCCGCATGTGGTCATCGGCCGCTGTATATGCGAAACGGCCAGCTGGCTGGATTTGGACAACATGATGGCCGGGCGGATTGCGACGGAGAAGCTGCTGGATACCGGCGCGCGCACGGTGCGTTTTGTGGGCAACGGCATGGAAAAGGTGTTTGTGAAGGAGCGCTTTGAAGGCTTCCGGCAGGCCATGGAGGCCGCCGGGTTCATGGCAAACGAAGCGAGCGCGATACAGTGCCCGGGCGGCGCTGCCGAAGGCGCGGCGCTTGTGGCGGCGGAGCTGTATTACCCGGACGCCTATCTGGTTTCCGATAACGAAACGGCCTTCGGCATTCTTCGGGCGCTGCATGAGCGCGGCATTTCTGTGCCGGAACGCGTGCAGTTGATCTCGTTTGACAACGGGTTGGCGACGCGCCTCAGCGACCCGCCCATGACAGTGGTGGATATCGACGTGTATCAGCTGGGCATACAGGCTTCCGGCATGCTCTACGCCCAACTGGAAACGCCTACGCCGATCAACCAGCAATGCCTGATGCCGGTTGAACTGATTACCAGAGGCACCACGCGATGATTTTTCTTATTAAAATTGTAACCGTTACCAATTGCGAAACATGAGATGAAATCCGTAGCGAAGAACCCGCCAACCCAAGCGTTCCATTCCTTCCGCAAACAGAAGCCAACCGCCCGTACGGCGTTCGCCGCGATTGTGCACGTCGCGCCGCAACCCCGAAGGCTACGGAGAAAGCGCGCGGAAGGATGAATAAAGAAACTACCGAACCGATAGAAGGAGGATATCCCGATGAAAAAAATCCTGTCCCTGTTGCTGGCGCTCGCGCTGCTGTGCGGGGCCGTACCGGCCGCGATGGCGCAGACGGAAATCACATTCTGGCACACCTACAGCGAGGGCGAAGAAGCGGTATTGAACGACGAGGTTATCCCCGCGTTTGAAGCGGCCTACCCTGATATTACGGTCAACGCCGTTCGGATGCCCTACGAAGGGCTGAACCAGCAGTTCGTTACCGCGGTGGCGGGCGATGTGGCGCCGGACGTGATCCGCATGGATATTACGTGGGTTGCGCAGATGGCCAAGCTGGGCGCGCTGGCTTCCGTGGATGAATTGGACGGTTTCGACGCCATTCTGGCCGACGCGCTGCCCGGCCCCATGGCAACCACGCTCTACAACGGCAAGCATTACGGCCTGCCGCTGAACACCAACACGACCGCCGCGGTTTTCAACGTGGAACGCCTGCATGAACTGGGCTTCAGCGAGCCGCCCAAAACGCTGGACGAGCTGCTTGCTGCTGTTGATCAGGCCGATCCGGCCAACGAGCAGTGGCTCTTCGCCATTCAGGGTTCCTTTAACTGGGCTATGTTGCCCTTCATCTGGACGCTTGGCGGTTCCATCACCGATGCCGATTACACCACGGCGACCGGCTACCTCAACGGCGAAGCGACCGTAAAAGCGATGGAGACGATTAAAGGCTGGTACGACCAGAATATCATCGGGCCCTGCATCCTGGGCGAAGCGCCGGATACCTGGGGCGGCGTCGAGGCGGGCAACTACGCCATGATCGTCGAAGGCCCGTGGTTCTTCAGCGGCAGCGAGGCGAACGATAATTACGTCGCCACGACCATCCCCACGGTGAACGGGAACAGCTATTCCATCGTCGGCGGCGAGGACATTGTGATGACGAAAACCACCAAGAACGCCGAGGCAGCCTGGACGTTCATGCAGTATATGATGAGCGGGGACGCACAGCTGGCGATGACCAAGGCGGGCCTGATCCCCACCATGGCGTCCAACCTGGACAAGATGGATACCTCCGTGTCGGCGTACCTGCCCGCGTATGTGGAGCAGCTGAAAACCGCCAACCCCCGCACGC
>JAQUXV010000009.1 GCA_028692205.1 Eubacteriales bacterium | reverse complement strand
CGCTGGTCGGCACGTCGAACTCCAGCACGAAGTCGATCAGGTAGCTGATGTATTCCCGCGCCGTGGTCACGTCGCAGTCCGAGAGGGAAAACAGCTCTTTCTTCAGCGCCTCCAGCGTCTCGTTGACGAACTGCCGTTTCAGCACCATCTTGATCTGGCTGAGGGTGTATCCGCTCCAGACGGAAATCTCGCCCATCAGGGCGTAAGCCTTCTTTCGCTGCTCCGGGCTGATCCTCCGGCCGTCCGGAAGGCCGACCTGTACTTCGTCGTACTGCCGCAGGCAAAAGCGTTCCCAATTGCCGTAGGGTACGTAAATGGTAATCCCGCCTTCGTCGATCCCGACGATCTTTCCATCCGCGATTTCCATGTTGTTCCCTCACCCGGCGCCCGCGGGTACCGCCCGCTCTGCTACCAGCATCCGTACCCACGGGCGCCGCTGTTATCCCCGGTTTCCGCTGTGTTGCCCGCTACAGGCCCGTTGCCGACGAGAAGAATCTGATAGGGAACCGCCCGGATTCAATCAACGCCTTTCCTCTCCTTTCGCAATGGTTCCATTAGGGTTGGTTGCCTGCGCCCCTGATTCCGCATCAAGCGGCCTCTGGCACAGGCGGAATGCCCGTTTTTTTGTTTGGGCTTTGGAGCGGGAGAGGGGAATCGAACCCCCGTGATCGGCTTGGAGGGCCGTCGCTCTGCCATTGAGCCACTCCCGCAGGTGCGCCGCCGAACGCGGCGCTGGATATACCGGGGATACGTTACGCAATCACGATGACGTTGAGACCGTCCAGCATCTCGTCGAGGTATTCCTTGATACCGATAACGGCCACGTTCTTCCATGCGCCGCCGTCCGCCTCGTACAGGGCAATCTGGGGCCCCTCTTTCACACGCAGAACGAAGGGGCTGCTGGGTTGGGCAATCTCGGTGAACGTGCGCATGGGCTCCAGATACACGGGGTTTTTAACGATGGTTTCACCGATCTTGGCAATCCCGTTCTTCACGGTGATCCGTTGGCTCACGCCGTCGTCGGCCGCCTCGGCGCTGGTTTCCTGCCGGATATTGCCGACCAGCCGCCCGACCAGACTGCGGTTTTCGCTTTCGGCAAATCTGGAAAGCAGGAACGTTACGAACATCTCCTGATCCATGTAGGAACCCCAGCGGAAATCATCGGTGCAGTAGTTGCATTCTGCCAGCTTCACGCGCCGGTTGCCTTCCACGCCGGATACGGGCGAGTATACGCAGACGCGCGTAGGGCTTTCGACAGCGATCATCAGCTTGGGATATGCGTTGAAGTTCCTGTCGATATCCTGCTTCAGCCAATCGCACAAACCGTCCAGCGTGAACGCCTTCACAGTCTCCGCTGGCAGGGGCTCGTACTTGGGCAGCCGCTGGAGGGCCTTCCGGGAATAGGTTTCACCGTTGATGCCAACGATGTAGTTCGCTTCCTCACCCAGTTCGTACAGGAACTTGGCCAGGTCGGCCTCTATAGGGTAGGCGACAGGGCTAATCTTCGTCGGGGCTTGGGATGTGAATTCCATGTGCAGATACCTCCTGTTGCTATTTGCGCCCGAATTCGACTACATTGCCGAACTCCGCGCGCTTCAGTTTGGTTTCGTCTCCGGCCATGTCGAGCTGGCCGTTTACCTGGTTAGAGCGTTCCAGAGCGACGATGCTACCGTCGTCGTGCTTCTCCAGCAGCACGGTCTGCAGCAGCGCCATCGGCGGAGCCAGCTTCATTTTGACGTCGGCTTTCAATCCTGCGGCATCGCGGTTTTCGTTGGGAGTGAACTTAAACACCAACGATACTTCGCGGGAAGCCTTGGCGTCGGTGTTCGGGTTGAACACGTTTTCCCATACCTGTTTGAGCGCATCCTCAAAGCGCTCGGTAACGGCGCCGTCCATCAGATCGTCCAATTTCTTGATCTCACGCATTTATTTCACCTCCCTTCTGTGCCGGTCGTTCCGTCCCCGTGACTTTCCATAACAGAATCCGTCAAGGCTTCCTGAACGCGGGATTCCAGACAATCAGCGGCTTCCCTCATGCACTTGCGGCACACCCGCTTGCCATGTAGCATCTCGGTGTTCGCCGCCTCGCCGCAGAACACGCAGCCCGGCGCGTATTTGCGCAGGATGATTTGGTCGCCTTCTGTGTATATCTCCACGGAATCGGTGGCGTGAATGTTGAACACGTCACGCAGTTCCTTCGGGATCACGACGCGGCCGAGGTTGTCCAGGGCGCGCACAACGCCTGTAGATTTCATAGGGAACTCTCCTTTCAAAACGGTTCAAGGCTCAGCGTGTATTCGTCGCCCGCCATAGCCATGTGGGTGTCTTTTTGCGTCCAGTACCGGATGTGCTGCTCCATCAGCCGGGCGTCGCCGTTTTCCCGGCTCATGTGGCACAGGATGATGCGCCTGCAGTCGCTCAGGTCGTTGGCCCGGAAGATGGCGCCCAGCTTTTCCAGACTCATGTGGGTTTGCGCCAGCCGGTTGCTCCGCGCGGCGGGGAGCAGGGGCAGGCGTTCCTCCAGATGGTTGCACTCGATCAGCCAGTAATGGATGTGGGGAAACCGGTATTTCAGCCCGGCGGTGTCCGTGGCGTAGATCATACGCTCCCCGGTGGAAAGGTTGGTAACCAGCCACCCGCAGGGTTCGGCGGCATCGTGGATTACCGGGAAATCCATCACGAGGTAGTCGCCGAGCCGCCACGGCGACAGGGGCTTTCCCGGTCGTTCCAGCCACGGCAGCGCCTCGCGCGTTCCATTGGTGCCGTACAGGGGAACCCCGAGCCTGCCCAGCTCCTTCACCGCCCGGCAATGGTCTTTGTGCTCGTGGGTAATCAGGCAGCCGACCACGCTAGCGAGGTCGTAGCCGATGTTCCTTTTGATCGTTTCGGCTTTCACCCCGGCGTCCAGCAGGAGCATCTGGCCCTTCTCGTTACGCAGCACGTAGCAGTTGCCGCTGCTCCCGGTACCCAGCACGGTCAGGTGCATCAAAACGGCTCCTTTTTGAATGCTACCGGCTCATCCTGTTTCGCGGACTGATTAATCTCTAGCATCTCCGGAGGAAGCTCTAATGATTCTCCAGATACGGGAATGTCCGTTGAACCGGGTCGATCTTTCAGGTCCATCTCCTCCTCTGCATAGGGCAATCCTTCCAGATCTTCGGGAAATGCCTCACGTAGTGCTTGAACCAAAGCTACTTTGCGAATCATGGTTCCCGGTTTACGGGTCCACTGTCCGTTCAGATCTCCATTGCTCTTTCGCCCTGCATATTCACTGAAGGATACAGCACTCTCAACCGGTACGTCGTACCCCTTCACATGCACGCGCGCCCATCCGCCAACAAGCGTCTCTCCGTCTAATACCAGCGAGCCGACACGATGATCCAGCTTGTCGTCACGGGTAACGATTACGCCGGCTTCGAACCCTCCATAAAGCTTGTTGCGCGCGGCACGTTTTTCATACGTTCCCTTGCCAACAACCATCGTGGCGGGCTCGCGCCCGTATTTAATGCAATATGCCTCTCGTAAAAAGGGATTTAGGCGCTGATAACGGCACAGATTCAGGTACATGATGACTTCTTCGTCGGTAACATTGGTAGCATCTCCGCTGATGAGGTAACGCCGAACAATGCTGGGGCTGAGTTTAATGCTCTGTCCGTTGCTCTCGTACTCAATTAACTTGTTTTCCGCTTCCTGTGTCATGGTTTATTCCTCCTCTGCCGGGCGCACAGCCCGTTTCAGCAATACCTGCGCCCATTGGGCTACCGTTACGTTTGGGGGCCGGTTCGGGTCGGACCAGAGCGCCAGATACAGCTCGGGGCCGAGGTCGATTTCATAGGGATTGTTCATTCATCCTCCAATGCCAGCGTCAGGTCCTGGCCGTCTACTCGACGCAGCAGAATGCGCTGCCCGCCCGGGTACCCGGTTTTACCGGAATCAATGCTCTCGGCGTTGTCCACAAAGCAAGGGGCCGTTACGCCATAGGTGCGGCTCAGCACGTTCACAATCTCGATATCCACGTTTCGGCTCGCGCCGGTGTTCAGCGTGGCGGGGGCGTAGGCGATGCCGTTCACCGTCGCGTCGCAGCAGTCGATCAGGCTGCCGTTCTTCGCGGTGTCGAACAGCTTCCAGCGTACGGTGCGGAACAAGCGGTTGATGTTCTCCTCCAGCGCGCCGCAGCGTGCGCGCACATACCGCGCCAGCAGGTCGATCTCGCCTTCCACACTGGCAGCCTGTGCGCCAATTTCCCGCTTGTGAACGCCCAATTCGTCAATGCGCTTGCGGACGTTCGCGGTCAGTTCCAGCTTGGACAGCACCAACTCGTGGGGCTTCATGGCTTCTGTAAGGTCCGCCTTGCGGGCCTTGAGCGCCTCGCGGTGGTCGTCCCGGCCCTGCGCTGCAATTTCCTCGTCGATCGTGGCGATTTCGGCCGTCGCGGCCTGCCAGTCGGCGTTGTCCTCGGGTTTGGGCTGCGCGGCCTTCAGGCGGGCGATTTCCGCTTCCAGCTTGGCCTGACCGTCGGGAGCGTGCGCGCGCTGCTGCTCGGTGGTAGCCAGCGCGATTTTTGCCGCGGCGATATCGTCCGCCGCTTTGGCAATCCGCTCCGCAAGCTTCACGCCCTCGGCCTTGATGGCGTCCATGCTGGCCAGCCGCTTGGCGTCCCATTCCGTGCGGTGCTTTTCGTACACGGCCTGCACCTGATCCTCGGGAAGTTCCTGCCCGCAGGTCGGGCAGTTGTGGTTCACATCTGGGGGCAGGTAGGTCAGCTGGTCGAAATTGTGCCACTCGGCCAGTTTGGCTTCCCGCTGATCCTTCAGCAGCGCGAGGGAGGCGTTAAGCCTCCGAAGTTCGTCCTCTTTCAACAGCCGTTCGCTCTCCAGCGCCGCCACCGTCCGGTGGAGGGCGGATAGCTTGCCCTCGGCGGTGGAAAGCGCCTCCTCGATGGGCTTTCGCAGATCGCGCTCTATCCCGGTGCGCAGCGTTTCCAGCTCGCGTTTCCGCGCAAACAGGTCGTTGGCGTGCTTCAGGGCTTCGGGGGATACGGTCATTTGCGCGTCGATTCCGGCGGCTTCCGCCTTCAACCGGTCGATGGCCTCCCGGGCGGCCTGCACTTCTTCCTCCGTCACCGGCTGCAAGGTTTTTTCCAGCTCGTCCACGCGGGCGGGCAGGGTTTTCAGCTCCGTATCCAGCTTTCTGCGCTGGTCCATCAGGCGGCGTTTGGCATCCTCTGGGCTCTGCCCTTTCAGGATGCCGTCGATGGCCTTGAACTCCTCCATCGCGCGAAGCTCCGCGTCGGGGTCGCCGCCGGCGATTTTCACCAGCTCGCGGCGGCGGTCCGCCCAGGGCAGGCGCATGAAAGCGCCGAGGTCGGTTAAAAGTTTGAAGGTGTTTTCGTCGCCGCCCACCAGCCCGAGCACGTAGGGGGTGTAGTCCTTTTCCAGCTTTACCGGCACGCCGTCAATCCAGCAGAGCGTTTCGTCGCGGCTGTATACCTTCTCGCCGCTGGCGGCGTCTTTGCTCCATACCTCGTGCCACTGGCGGCGAAGCTCGATGTCTTTCCCGTCGGCCGTCAGCACGGCGCGCACGTTGCTTTCCAGCCCTTCCACGCGGTCGCCCGACAGGCTGCGGGGCTTTACGTCCGGCTTGTTTCCGGCGCTGTCTTTGCCAAACAGCAGCCAGAGGAAAGCGTCGCAGATGCTGGTTTTCCCGGTGCCGTTTCGGCCGGAGATCACGGCGTTCCGGCTGTTCAGCTCCAGCAGCAGGTGGTGGATGCCCTTGAACTCGCTTATCTCAAGGGCCTTGATGGATAAATTCACTTGTTCATCCCTCTCTTTCACTTTGACAAGCCCACGCAGGTCGTGGTACAATACACGTGAGTTATTTGATCTGTCTTGCAGTGATTGGTCTTTGCTCGTTCGGTCGATCCCGTTGCCTCGGGAGCGGCCTTTTTCATACCCTTTATGATGCCGAGGCTCATGCTGGTGACGAGCATGTCGAGCCCAACCTCGCCGAGCTCTTTCAGGAAGTCGAATACCTCCATAAGCTCCGGTACTTCGGATTGGTCTACAACGCCGTCGTCCAATATGGCTTCGATCCGTTCGGCGTAGTAGGCGCTTTTTCGCAGCCGGGTAGCAATTCGCATCGCGTTCCACGGAAGGTCGCGGTCGCGGATTCGCACGTCGCCGTACACAGCCTTGTGGATGGGGCACTCGTCGCAGTAGCGCAGCATCAGGTCGGGCCTGCCGTAGGCTTCCGCATAGTGCATTGCGTCCTCGGCGGTCAGCAGGATGTCCCCGCGTTCCTGTCGGCCTACGGTTTCGGGGCTTCGGCACACCTTTGCGGCCGCTTGTCCGGCGCTGGTATATCCGGCTGCCCTTCTTGCCTCACGAAGGCACTTTCCAATGGGGTTTGGGGTTGAAATAGGCAATTTATCGTTGCTCCTTTCCTGTTAAAATTTAGGTGGAGGGGAGGGGTGTCAATAGCCGAAGAACCGGGTGTGCAGCCTTTGCGCAAGCGTCACGTCGCCGTGAAGCTGTATGCAGTGGTAGCCGTTCCGCGCCAGCTCGCGCATGGAATTGCGGAGCCGTTTCCGGTTGCGGATGTACGCGCGCAGCGCTTCCAGCATGTTCATTCACCTCCCGCCTTCCGGTAGGGGATTGCGCGCCCGTCGGCTGTTCCCGCGGCAGCTTTTCGGGGCTTCCGTTCCGGGCGCGGCATGGGCGGATCGGGGTTCATATAAGCCTCGAAATCCTTCTCCGCTACCCGAAGGGAATAACCGTTCTTGCCGATGGCTTTGTGCCGCATCTTGCGCATCTCTCTCCGGGCGGCGGTGTCGCTGATCTGCAGGCGCTCGGCCACGTCCTTAGGGGTCAGGTAAATCTGCGGGTTCGTCATGACTGGTTTGCTCCTTGCTGTCCTTGTCGTAGAACATTTCCCATAGCTCATCTTTGCTAAGCCCGAGAACTTCACCGATACGGGTTGCGATTTTCGGAGGAGGCTGTCTGGTCTTATAGATGTAGGAGTTGATTGTCCGATAAGCGATTCCAACCTGTATAGCTAGGTTTTTTCGACTTAGGCCCTTACGTTCTATTGCCTCGTTGAGTGTCACTATATCACCTCCGATATGACACAATATGTGTCTGCATGACGATAGTAGCACGAATGGTGTTGCATGTCAAGGAGAAACTGACACTAAAAGTGACTTTTATTGTTGCACGATTCGTGCTATCTTCAATAGAAGAGGTGATATATATGGTAGGCGCTCGAATTAAAGAACTCAGGCAAGAAAAGCGCTTATCACGCGCGGCTTTTGCCGAAATGCTCAATGTAACTGAACGTGCAGTGATTTCATATGAACAGGGAGCAAGAAATATTCCTATTGATCTATTGCCATCCATTGCAGACATACTAGAAGTTAGTACGGATTATCTTCTAGGGAGATCGATAGAAAGAAATAAGACACCTGAAAAGTCCATGCGCGAAATCCTCAACGAAGATACCGAGACAGCTCAGGTGTCAACCGTTGCCGCACACTATGAGGGGGAAGTCACCGAAGAACTCAAGCGGGAAATCGCCCGGCAGGTGAAAGAAGGCATAGAGGAATATAATAAGCGCCATGGGCGGCCATAATCATTACACCTGTTAGCTGAGGTGATTTTGTGCTTACAAAAAGGGAATGGCTGATGGATTTAGCCGAAAGATGCGGCATAACCGTACTGGAAACAATACCTGATAACGCTCCAAATGATGGCTTATATTTCGCCTATTATAATCAGCCGATTATCCTGATGAAGAATTCATTGCCGGATAAACAGTTCATTCCCGTGTTGGCCGAGGAAATCGGGCATTGTGCGTCCACGTATGGTGTCGTTGTGGAGCTGAATAATGTTCAACTGGTGAAAAGCGAAAACTATGGGCGCGCATGGGCGATCGAGTTTTTAATCCCTCTATGCAAGTTCGCATTCGCCTCAATCATTAACGGCTGTAAAACGGCCGGTGATTATGCCGAGGTTTTCGATCTGGACGAAGGCTTTGTAAAGGACGCTATCGCTTATTACAGGCGAAAAGGATATTGGCCGAAGTCGTTTAAGGCTATGTACCAAATGCTGATTAAACCGGAGCTAAGAAATGATTATCTGGCAATGTAATTGCCGGGTTGATATATAGGAGAACTGATGATCGCATCTGGTGGAGAATAATGATTGGAGCGAATGATAATTGAAAAATAGAATTGTTACTCAAATGAAACGGATATTCTCATTGATGTCTACTTTCATACTTCTCTTGTCGTTGACGGGATGCCAGGGCAAAGAAGCGGATATCAAAACTCAATCGTCGACAATTAGTGATGCTGCTTTTCAAGCTGGAACGCAAGCTGTTGACATTATGCAACAATATATGTCTGACAAGATGTCGGCGGACAATGCGACCGCTCAGTTAAAGGCGTTGTCTGACGGAGTCCCCAATCCTTCGAGTGACTTAGGCAATTGGAGCGATGGATTAATTTCGATTTATATTCTAGGCTGCGTATCTGCTATTAGCGAGAATGAATTGCATAAAATGGGAGAGCAGTTTGCAATGATAAATTCCCTTACGGATGCAGTGGATGACCTGGAAGAGAGGTTATACGAATAATAAATTATGAATATTGATAGGAGTGAATGATGAATGAAAAAGTTTCTTTGTTTGTTTCTTGCAGTTGCCGTGGCTGCCATTTCCTCGCCTGCTGCCTTAGCGTTATCTGTCAATTCGGATGACGTTGTCACTTATATTAAAGATACATTTGGATATGGAGATAATGTGATCGGGTATGATTCCGCAAGCGGGACATACATCATTAATACCTATGCATCGTACGAAACCTTTAAAGGAGCATTGAGCGTAGATTCTGATCAGAACGAAAAAGTGATGTGGACTGTTGCCAGGCATGAAATTGAAAAGAAAATGCAGACTATAATCACAGAACTTGAGAACAATAATATAACGGATGATGTCAGTTTTACACTCTCTTATTCTATTCCAGGCAGTTTTTATGATGAGAATGATCCGTGTATTCCTTTGTTGATCTTACAAAACGATGAAATCGTTTATGACTTAGGGGCGCTGTAAACAGCGGGATATAATTTGCTTTATTAAATAAATTGGAAAGAGGAGAAACCAAATGAAAAAGTTACTTGCTATAGTCCTTGTTCTGGCTTTGCTGCTCCCATCTTTGGCCCTTGCCGATGTTGACCTGTCCGGAATGAGCTATGACGAGCTTGTTGCGTTAAAAGAAAAGATAAATCTCGCGTTATGGTCCTCTAACGAGTGGGAAGAGGTAACTGTGCCAATCGGAGTCTATGAAATTGGCAGGGATATTCCTGTGGGGTATTGGAATATCTCTGTTCCGCCCACCGAGTACACAATACTGACTTGGGCAAAGGCGTTGGATGAAAGCAAGAAGTCAGCAGATTATGGTGATTATCTGTTTTCTAGCGGGATTATGAGTAAAACCTTCAAAAACTATGCTGATTTTAATGGAGATTACCCTGAATCAGTAGACCTCGAATTGACAAAGGGTACTTATATCATCGTGGAGAGGGGAAACGTTGTTTTTTCCCCCTATTCAGGCGGAAAAGACTTAGGCTTCAAATAAACGACAGCTATAGGAATGACATGGATAAAAGAAACCAATCCAAGGTTCAATTTGCCCGCACCTTCTATTCGTTCTTCCAGTTCAATGTCCCGCCCCCGCCGGAGATGCTGCCGCAATGCAAAGCGCTCAGAAAGCGCTGCACCTCCCGGCGCCTGTTGGCCGTGTATATCATCTCCCTGTGCAAAGATACCGACGAGCTTGAGGGGCTGGCGCTGATCTGCGAGGCGTGCGATTGGGCCGGAGCCGATATGGCTAAAGAAACGATCTTCTGGACGGGGAAGATCCTCCCGGTGATGGACGGCGTCGGGGATGTTGACGAGGATACGAACGCGAATCGTCATGCCGTAATCTATTCGTTCCGCGGCAAGGCGCTGGCGCTGGAAAAGCGTGCCGGGGAGGCGCGGGATGCGTTCGAAGCTGCCTACCGGTACCGCGATACCTACGAGAACCTGTGCCGTCTTGTCGATTCGTTGATCAGCGAACAACGCTTCGACGATGCGCTGGATCTGCTGGAGGAAGCCAGGCAGAGGCACGTCTCCGGGGAAGCCGCTCCTCTGCCGCAGCTTTACCCAGGGCGTCCAACGGCGCGGCAAAGAAGCAAGATGATGCTCTATGTGCGAAATGTGCTCAATCAGATCGACATCAAAATGGACGAGATTACCGCGCTGCAAGCGGAAGCCGGAAAGAAGTAAGGAGGTTGCCGGATGTCAAACTATCATGAAATCCTGCAGGCATTCACAATGGATGAGTTTGTGGCAAACGAGCAGGAAAAGCAGGCGTTCCGTGCCTGCGCGGAGCTGCTGCTGAATACGTCCGAGGACTACGCTACGGCCACCACGCTCGCCATGCTTCTGCTGGCCAATAAGCCGGGTGGCTTCACGCCGGGCGAGGATTTCGTGGAAGCGCATCCGGATAATCAGCCCAAAGCCTACAGCAGCATGGGCTCCTATATCGCGTTCTATCTTCTCTATCTGTGCGAAAAGGCGCGCAGCGTTAAAGAAATCTCCGACGAAAGCGACCACTGTACGCATTACTCGGTTTCCTGCGCTGGCGATACGGATGTCTGCGGCAGGTGTGAGGATCGGGCTGAGCTGGATATCCCGATCGCGTTGATGCGGTATGAGGACGTGCCTCCGTATCATTTGGGCTGCCGCTGCCGGCCGCTGCTGCGATGCCTCAAATGAAAAAACGCCTTGTCTGCGAAACAGGCAAGGCGATATATAAGAGAACTGATGTACCCATATTGTTTGATCGTGGAGGCATTTTGTTTTGCCAAAGAAATCGTTAAAAAGGCGGAAAGACGGTCGTTACCTGTGCTGGTATAAAGAGGTTCCGTTCTATGGCCATACGTCCGATGAGGCGCTGGAAGCCCGGGACGAGTATAAGCGACGGGAAAAAGAAGGCACGCTTCTTGAAGCATATGGGCCTACCATTTTACAATATGCAACCAAGTGGATCAGGGTTTATAAGGCGGAAGTAGGCGTTCGAACCTATAATGATTATGCGCATTATCTGAACATCCTCTGCAAAACTTATGGGGAAGCCCATTTGCGTGATATAACCGCTACAGACATTAAAGAGCTATATAATACCCAGATGGGTAAAAGCGGCTCTCATATCCGGAAATTCGCAATGATTATTCGGAGCATGTTTGCCGCGGCGGTAGATGACGGTTATATCAATAGAAATCCGTGCGTTAACGTTAAGCGTCCGGCAGGCGAGGACGGTACGCACCGCGCCTTGGAACCTTGGGAAATTAGCCTCATCCAAAGCATGGTCGGCAGGCATCCCTTTGCCCCGGCAGTTATGGCCATGCTATACGGCGGTCTGAGAAGGGGCGAGGCGCTTGCCTTGAATATAGATACAGATGTGGATTTTAACAACAGTATCATCCATGTTAAAGAAGCGTTAGCGTTCAATAGCAACCAGCCGACAAGAAAATGCCCGAAATCAGCTGCCGGAATCAGAGAAGTTCCCCTGTTTGATCCGCTGCGAAATGCGATCGAAGGCAAGCACGGGTTGCTGGTTACCCGTCAAAGCGGCTGCGAAGAAACTTCAGGCACTTATCTCAGTGAATCCGCCTTCCAAAGCCTTTGGTCAAGCTATAAAACAGCGCTGGAGTATCAGCTCAACGGCTGCCACAAACGTTGGTATGGGCACACAAGGGCGCATAAAAATCTGATTGCAGAAGGAGGAAAGCTGCCTCCCTGGAAGGAAATCAATATCCGTACGCATGATTTCCGTCACACTTATTGCACAATGCTTTATAATGCGGATGTTGATATTAAAACCGCTATGAAATGGATGGGGCATGCGGACGAGAAAATGATTCTGAAAATATATGCCCATCTGTCTGAAGATAAAGAAAAAAGAGCGGCCAGAGCCGTCGGGGAATTGCTAAACAAGCAGTTAAATAGTCAAAACGATAGTCAAACGTAGCTTTACTGCTGAAAGGCGTTACGTTATAAAGGGCGCAAAATCAAACCCGGCACCCTCCGACTCTGAAGGCCATGCGTTCGAATCGCACCGGGCGTACCAGACAAACCCCCTTGAAACATAAGGTTTCGAGGGGGTTTTACTATGCCCATATTATGCGGTTTATCCGTTTTAAGCCCTTTTATCCACCATTGTAGGGGTCAAAACGGGAGTCAAAGCCATCCCATCGGGAATTGGTTGCTAGCCACCTGCCCAATTTACTTGAAAGCTGTCGGCGCGCTTTGCAGCGAGCGCAGCCCACGTTTTCTGCCCAATAACGCGGTCAACCGTAAAATCGATTTTCTTCTGGAAGTCCATTGCAGCGGCCGGCGTAAGAGCTCCGAAAGCGTGATCTACGTTTAATTTATACCCAGGGTTGTTGAGCCGCGTTTGCATGTGCTCTACTGCACCGCCCTTGCTGGGCAGGGCAAAGTTGTAGAACTTGCTTACGTCAACGACGTTCGCCACAGCGGGCGTGCTCACAACCGCAGCGCCTACGGCCACTCCACCCACGGTTGCGGGAAAGGAAATTATGCAAAAAGAACGCAGCAACCGATTAGCCGATGCTTTCCTTGCACAACTTCGCCGGGGGCGATATACTGTCGTTGACATCAAAATAACCGGATGGCTGTAGATAGTTTGTCCATAACTTTACCGGTGCTTGTACGGAGAGGAGTCCCAACATGGAAGAAATTATCAGAACTGAGGTTGACGAAACATGGGCGCATTCGGCTGTTGTTGAAGCCGGGAGCTTTGTTTTCATCAGTTACTGTATGAAAAATGAAGGGGAAGCCATTGACCGGCAGATCAGCGGCGCTTTCGATATTCTGAGCGAACGGCTGGAAAAAGTCGGCCTGACACTGGAATCAGTTGTGAAAATGGATTGCCTTTTTCGGAAAATTGAGGATCTTTCCTATCTGGGCGATATTATCAAAGAAAGGTTCCACGGGAAATATCCGGCCAGAAAAGCGTACGAAACCAATTTTATCCGGGAGGGTATTGATTTTCAAGTGGACGCGATTGCCTATCGGAAGGTGTGATTGCTTCCCGAACCATCCGCAAGGTATCGTACTGTTGATAAAGAAAAGGATCGAAAAAAGCTCCGGAACAGAACCGGAGCTTTTTTGCTAAGCCGAATTCAAACTGAAGTCACCAACGGTTCAGCCAGAGGTTACCCATGAACGTAAATGTTTTAAAAAATCAACTCGCCCGGCCGGTAGCCTTCCGGCAGAGGTGCTTCTTCGATAAAGGCAAACGAATCATCCTGCAGGATCGGCAAGAAGGCGTAATACGGAATCCGGTCGAACTCGCAGGCATAGCTGCTGGAGCCGAACCAGCCGCCTTCCTTGGCGCGCAGGTTCAAATCCCGGGCGAACTTAGTGTCGTTGGAACAATCGTGTACCACCGGCGCCCAGTTTTCCTCGTCGGCAAACTTCATCATCTGCAGCGTCAGCTCCCGGCTCCAGATGGGGGAGATGTAGCCGTGGCGGGAAATGTACATGTTTTCGCCTTCGTAATTGTCGATGTTGTTGGCGTTCAAATGCAGCTCGGCGCAGTTGATAAAGTCGAGTCCGGTATCCATGATGGCCGGGAATTTCTTAAAGAACGACCAGTAAAATTCCGGCGTCATGGGCGTTTCGATGCCCACATACGGGATGCAGCGCTTGGCCAGCCGGATGTTCTCAATCACGCTGTCCGCGCAGTTGGTGGCACCGAGGTTGAAGCGCAGCTCGTTCAGCCCCGCGTCGGCAAGGGCTTTCAGGTTTTCTTCCGTGGCAAGGGTGCCGTTGGTGTACATATGCTGGTGAACGCCCGCTTTGTGGAAGGCGGCAATGATGCCGTAATACTTTTCGATCTCCATAAACGGCTCCAAATATACGTAGGAGATACCGGTGGGTTTGTTGTGGATGGATAAAAGCAGGTCGATATCCTTCTCGTAGAATTTGGTGCCGCCGATCTCCCACATGCCTTCGCCGACCGGAGGCTGGCAATCCAGCGCACCGTAATCGTAGCAGAATTTGCAGGCTAAATTGCAGCGGTTGGTCTTGCGAATCGCGCTTAAGCCGGTGCCCAGCAGGCAGGAGCGGCAGCCCGCGGGGAAGCGGCTTTCGTCGCCCACAAAATAGGTTCGCTTTTCAAGCGTTTTCAGGTGGGGAATCTCCGCCATAAGCCGCTCGTTGCGTTGGTTAACCGCCGCCTCGATCTGCGCGAAAACCGCATATACAATCTCCTGCTGGCGCGTCAGCAGTTCCTCCTCCTCCGGGAGCTCAGCAAAAAAAGTGAACCAGGACAACGCGTCCTTTTTTGAAATCTTCATAGTATCGATCCGTCCTGTCTTTTCTTTGGCGGAGGCGGGGAACCCCCCGTCTGGCCTGGTTTCCATTCCGGGCTTTCGCAGCCTGCGCGTAGGCAAGCGCGGTCCCTGCCTGTCAGGCGTTGAACGGCCTACGCTGCCCTTCGCAGCCTGTGCGTGCGCAAAAGCGGCCCGGCGGCGAAGAACCTCCTTCTTCTTTCGATGCGCGGAGTTGAAAATCCCCCTTGTATTCAAAGCAACGTTTCTCCTTCCATGCGGAAATCGCTGGCCTGCCGCGTTCACACAGCGCAGCCTGCACCCCGGCTTCAAACGGATGTTTGGTTTGACTTTCGGCCCGAAACCATTATAATCAAAGTAAATTCAGGAGAGGAGTGTACCCATGAAAAAGAGAATACTGGCTTCACTGATTGCTCTGGCGCTCACGGTTTCCCTGTGCGGCTTGGCCGCGGCGGAAAGTATCACCTACCCCTCCCGCGACGTGCAGGTACCCGCGATTGTCGAAATTCCCGATGGAGACGGCCCCTTCCCGATGGTGGTGCTGGCGCACGGCCACGGCGGCAGCAAGGATGAGAACATCGGCTTCGGCGCCATAGCGGACGCCCTGAAGGCCGAAGGTATCGCCTCCATCCGTATGGATTTCCCCGGCTGCGGCGAAAGCATGGAAAGCTTCCAACTGAACACGCTCACCAACATGAAACAGGACGTGCTTAACGCCGTCGCCTACCTGACCGAGAATTACCCCGTCGATACCGCGAAGGCGGGCCTCTTCGGCTACAGCATGGGCGGCCGCGTCGCGCTGGAACTGCTGGGCGAAAACGCCTATCCCTTTACGGCCGTTGCGCTGCTTGCGCCCGCGAACTCCACCGAAGACCTGAAAAAGCTGTTCGGCGGCACGGACAACTGGGAAGTGCTGAAGGCGGCCGCGGAAGAAAACGGTTATGCCGATTTCACCACGATCTACGGCCAGCAACAGCAGCTGAGCAAGGAATGGTTTGAGGATCTGGACAAGGTTGCCGATCCGGCCGCCGCCGCTGCCGCGCAGTTCACCGGCCCCGCGCTGGTGATTTATGCCAAGGACGACGAAGCCGTATCCCCCTCCGTATCGGCGAACGTTGCCGCCGAGTTGCTGGCCGAAGTGGTGCAGGCGACCGGCGACAGCCACAGCTACGGCTTCTACAGCGATAAGACGGATGTGCTGAACACGGTTGTGAACGGCGTTGCGTCCTTCTTCCTGAAAACGCTCAAGTAAACGGAGCAACAGAGCGGTTACCCCGGTATGGACCGGAGAACAACCCGAAAGCTGACCAAAGCCCCTGAAGCGATAGGCTTCAGGGGCTTTGGTTGTGCCCGGAGCGCCGAACGCCCGGTTGCGGGGAGAAGCGGTTACACATCCTCCAGACGGCGGTCGAGAAGCGGTTGGGCGTTCGTGTGAAGGGCTTCCGCAAGGGTGGCCTCCCGGATTTTCCGGAATTCGCCGGTTGTCAGCGCGAGGGTAAGCACAAAAGCAAGCGTGTCGGTTACCGGCTCCGCCCACAGCATGCCGGTAACCCCACCAAGCCGGGACAGGAGGATTAGCGCGGGCACAAAGAAAAGCACGTCCCGGCAGAACGAAAGCATAATGGCTTTCAGGGGCTTGTCGATCGACTGCAGGAAGATGCTGGTCGCCTTCTGAACGCAGCACAGCACGATCCCGCCGAGGTAAATGCGAAAACAGAGAAGCGCATATTCGTTATATAAGGCGTTCTCATGCCCGAACAGGTTGATAATCGCCTGCGGAAAGCACTGGAACAGGAGCGTGGCGACCAAACCGACCGCCAGATTGGCGAGGACAATGATCCGATAGGCCGCGGTTACCCGCCGGTAGTTTTTTGCACCGTAATTATAGCCGACAATCGGCTGCCCGCCGACCGCGATGCCGACGGAGAAGGAAATGACGATGGCGAAAACCTTCATCACAATGCCGATGGCGGACAGGGGAATATCGGCCCCATAGGCGGATGCCGGCCCATAACGAACCACCAGATTGTTCGCGACGGCGATCACGATGACGATGGCGACCTGCGTCAACAGACTGGTGCTGCCCAGCTGCGCCATGTGCTTTGTCAACCGCTTTTGCGGCTTCATGGCGCGGAAGGACAGGGTGAAATTTTTCGCTTTTCGGAAATACAATACCGACAGGACAAACGAGAGAAACTGCCCGACGACGGTTGCCGCTGCCGCCCCCGCGACGCCCATGTGAAACGCAAAAATCGCGATGGGGTCCAGAATCAGGTTGACGACCGCGCCGCTTACGGTGGCCAGCATCGAGTACCTCGGGGAGCCGTCCGCACGGATGATCGCGTTGACGGAGGAGGTGAAGATGTAAAAGGGCAGGCCGATCAGGATGATCGAGAAATAGTCTTTCGCATAGCCGAAGCATCCTTCGGTTGCGCCGAACAGCCGTAAAATACTATCTTCAAACAGGAAGCCGATCGCCGTTAAGGCAATGCCGATAAGGCCGGAATACAATACGCAGTGCCCGACGCAGGCGTTGCTTTTGTCGTATTCTTTTCGCCCAAGCGACAGGCTCGTCAGCGCGGCGGCGCCGTCGCCGATCAGCAGCGCGAAGGCCAGCGCGATCAGGGTATAGGGGAAAACGATGTTGGTAGCGGCGTTCCCAAGGTAGCCGACGCCCTGGCCGATGAACACCTGATCGACGATGTTGTACAGGCTGCTCACCAGCATAGCGAGCACGCAGGGCACAGAAAAGGTAAGCAGCAGTTTCCCGACCGGTTCGGTGCCTAAAAATGAGCTGTTGGATTTTTCCAAGTAAAGGCCTCCTTTATGAATAAAAAACAGCGTAAGCCCGGAGATCCGGACTTACGCGTAAGCAGCTCGATCCAATATGGATTCAATTGTGGGCAGGCATCGTCAGCCTTCGGCGGTTTTCCGCCGGTTGGGGGAGAAGGGACGCCTTTTTTGGCCCGGATGGAAACCCGGCGCGGTGGGGCCTATTTTATTGAGGGAAGAGAGCAACTCCTCCTGCCGCTGCCGCTCTGCTTTCTTTTGGCGGAGTTCCAGCGCGACTCTCTCTTTTTCCGCGCCTTCCAAAAGAAGAAAACCGTCGAACGCATCGGGATACACAAATTTCTTCGGCTGGTCGGCATTCGGAAAGCACACTTGAAGGTACCCGTTTTCGAGGGAGACGATAGTGCCTTTTCCGAAAACGGCATGGGTTACTTCGGCCCCAACCAAACGCATGATATCCCTCCGTTCAGTGCAGATAGTTGCCGACTTTGAACCCGTTGTACTCTTTGATGACCTGAACGACGATGGAGCCGTCCATGTTTTGCTTCTCGTCAACGATTTTGTATTTTATCTTTTTTCGGTCCATATTGCGCTTGTACGCTTCAACTTCGGCTTTGGCGGCCTCGTGAAACATAGGTTGCGGCATCTCGTCGCGGGGGGCGAATTGCAGCGTTTGACAAATACAGCCGGATAATACCCGTTTCATGGCAAGTTACCTCCTGTTCAATTATCATTATTATATCAGTTGGAATTTTTAAATTTCAAATGGGTAAATGTCCTAATCTTTTCGGACGGGAAGTTAGAAAATTAACCATGGTCTTCCGTACGGCCGGCCTGCCGCTGTACGGCTGAAACGGGGCTAATTCCCGGCATTTTCACCGCGCCGCAGGCGCATCGTCCGCCACAGGAGCGGAATGGCGGCCAGCTGCATCCCGACGGATACGATCACCATCCACGTACGGGAAGCATCATACAGCAAACCGGTTACCAGGCTGCCGACAAACCACGCCGCGCCGAAGGCGGTTTCAAAAACCCCGAAACCCGCCGCACGGTTGGCCTTTGGCACCACGCTTTTCACTACAGATTTCAGAATGGACTCCTGCGCGCCCATGCCGACGCCCCACGACAGGATGCCCAAAAGCGTCGCCCACAGGCCGGTGAAACTGAAAATAAACGCGGCGGAAACGGCGGACACGGCCGTGGACAGGATGAGCGCGCGGATGCCGTGCCGGTCGAACAGAAAGCCGAACCAGAGCGCCGCGAAGGCGTCCACCACCATGGCCCCCGCATACAGCAGGGGCAGCGTATCGGCGGGCACCAGCGCCTGCCGCGAAATATGCAGCGTAATCAGCGGAAAGTCGATAAACCCGAACGCGAGGCAGCCGATGCCCGCGATGTACGTCCAAAACGCCGCGTTGGCACGGAAACGGACGGGCGTTTCGTCCGCCTGCTCAAAATTTTCCGGATGCGGGTATTTATGCCGGGCGAAAAATAGCAGCGCAATCGTAATCAGCGCGGGAATGCCCAGCACTAGAAAACACAGCCGGTAGGCAGAAAATGTGTCGCCGTCCTGCCGAACCAACAGCACGAGGAACAGGGCGACCGGCCCCAGAAAAGCGCCGATCTGATCCACGAATTCCTGAATTGCGAAGCCCTTGCCGGCGCCCGTTTCGGATGCGGCAAAGGAGATCAGCGTATTTTTCGCGGGCTTTTTTATCGCTTTGCCGATGCGTTCCAGCACGACCAGCGCGCAGGCGAACACCCAACCGTTCTGCGGCACGAGCGCCAGCGCCGGAATGGCCAGCACGTCTACGGCGTAGCCCAGTATGGTCAAAAGCCAGTACCGCTTCGTTTTATCCGTAATAATGCCCGTCAGCAGCCGCAGCGAATACCCGGCGAACTCGCCCAGCCCGGACACGAAGCCGACCGCCGCTGCCGAGGCTCCCGCCAGCCCAAGGTACGCGCCCAGAATGCTCCGCGCGCCCTCGTGCGTCATATCCGAAAACAGGGCGATCAACCCCATCAGCAGGATGAACGCCATGGCAGGGGAAACCCGCTGTTTTTTCATGAAACCCGCCCTTTCAAAACACAGGGATACCCGTATTTTCGTCCTGCGGCGGAGGTTTGTCAAGCGGTATTCCCGCACCGGGGAGACGGGCCCCAACCCGTATACGGCAACGAATGACAGGGGAGTATCGGCTGCCTTTGGTTACCGAACCATCAGCAGCACGACGCCAAAGGAGGTCAGCATGGACAGCGCCACGGAAGCGGCGGCCCCCAGCGCGCGCTTGCCGAGCCGCCATGGGCGTTGCCGCAGCAGCTTCAGGGCGACGCCCACCCCGGCGCCCAGCAGGGCGCAGACCAGCGTTTGCAGCAGCACGGCGTTCATCTCGCCGCCTGCCCACTCCGGCAGAAAGGCCGGATACGGCAGAAAATACCCCAGCCGCAGCTGGTAGGACAGCGCCAGCGCGGCGACGTGCATGATTGCGATCCCGCCAAGCGCGCCGATAAGGCTTGCTTTAATGAGTTGTTTTCTCATCCCGATCCCTCCGTCAGAAGTAGATAATGTCAGATACATAGCGTTCTTCGCCGCCGCTTGGGCTGTTGATGATATCGCCGTTGAACCACATTTCCGCCGAACCGCCGCCGTCCAGGTTCATCGCGGTCGTCGCGCCGTACTGCAAAAACAGCTGCTGCAATCCCTGCAGGCTGATCCCGGAGGAATACCCGTCCTGCCGCCCGTCCACGACGATAAGGAGGTAGTGCAGCGGGCCGATTTGCCCGACGGCGGTGCGCGGCTCCAGGCGCGTCGGCCGGGTGGAAATCACATCGAACGCGTCGCTGAACGTAACCGCCTGCCCGTCCCGCACCAGTTCCGGCCCGAATTCGAAGGTTTGCCACACCCCGGCGTTGATCAATTCCGTGCCGAGGCTTTTGTAATCTTCGTTTTGCCGGTCCACCTTGACGGTCATGTTGCCGTCCTTGTCCAGTATCAGCAGGTTACGGGTGGTATCGTGCGTGCGCAGCAGCTTGCCGTTGCGGATGATGACGCCGTATTTGTGCGTGCCGTAATCATCGCCGTTAATGGCAAGCACGGCGTTTGCCTGCGCAGCCATCGTGGAAACGGGCGCTAGGCTGTCGCCGACAGCCGTGTGGAAATCCGCCGCTTCCGCCAGCTGCACGTCAGCCACATAATAGGTGATATCCTGATCGCTGACTTTGTTGATGACGATGGAGCGCGTATCATCCTGATACTGCCATCCGTACGGTTCGCCGATGCAAGGCTCTTCAAACGCGAGCGCCGCGGAAACCGCCGCAATGCCCCAAAATACAAGCAACAGAAAAACCACGCTTTTTTTCAACACAGGTTCTTCCCTCCGTTTCAAAACATTCAGTTCACAGGTATCCTACCCGGCAAAGATAAGAAGAACATGAAAACGGAACGGCGCTGTTTCATCTTCTCCTTATCTTCCCATGCTATAATGGAAGAAAAGCGGAGGAGGTTCCCGGAGATGCGGCTTCTGATTGTGGAGGATGACGACGCGCTGCGCGCCGTGCTGGAAAAACGCCTGAAAGCGGAAGGGTATGCCGTGGATGCCTGCGCGACCGGGACGGACGGGCTGGATTTTGCGCTGACGGTGGCGTACGACGCCGTGATTCTGGATATTTTATTGCCGGGTATAGACGGACTGGAAATTCTGCGCCGCCTGCGCGAAGCCGGAAACGGCAGCCCCGTATTGATGCTGACCGCGCTGGACGCTATAGCCGACCGTGTGAACGGGCTGAATGCCGGCGCGGACGATTACCTGGTAAAGCCCTTCGCTTATGACGAGCTGCTGGCGCGGATTCGCGCGCTGCTGCGCAAACGCGCGCCGGACCGCTCGCCGGTGCTGAGCGTGGCGGATTTGCAGATGAACACCTCCACCCGCGCCGTTACCCGCGCCGGGCGGCGGATCGACCTGACGGCCAAGGAATACGCGATGCTGGAATATTTTATGCGTAATGCCGATCAGGTGCTGACGCGCGACCAGATTATCGACCATGTATGGAACTTTGAAAGCAGCTTTGCCTCCAACCTCATTGATGTTTACGTGGGTTATCTGCGCAGTAAGATCGATAAAGGCGCGGAAGTCAAATTGCTGCATACGGTGCGCGGCGCAGGCTATGCGCTGAGGGTGGAGGAGTGACCATGTTCGGGCGGCTGCGCCTGCAAAACAGGATGACCCTGTGGTATACGCTGCTGACGTTTATTGCCGTGGCGGCGTTTGCTGCCGCGCTGTATTGGATGACGGATTATGTACTGGGCGAAATGCTGGAGCAGGACGCTCGGCTGCTGATGAAGCAGATTACCGCGCAGATTGAGGAGGAGCATGGGCTGCTGACCTATGAAAACGAGGTGCCCATTTCCGCAAACACCATGTTCTTCATTACCGAGGAGGATGGCAGCGAGCTGGCCTCCTACGGCGACGATATTACGGTGTTCGACGGCATCGCCATGGAACCGGGCGTGTTCCAAACGGCGCAGGGCGGGGCGGAACGCTGGCTGCTGCTGGACTCCGGCGTGATTACGGTGGAGCATGCACGGCTGCGCGTGCGCGTGGCGTGCTCCATGGCGACCGACGACCGCGTGCTGTCCGTGATGCGGTGGGCGTTTTTTATCAGTATTCCCATCATCGTGCTGTTTTCGGCGCTGGGGGGACTGTTTATCGCCCGGCGCTCGCTCAAGCCGATTCGGCAGATTATCCACAGCGCGGAGATCATCGCGGCGGGCGACTTTGCCGCCCGCGTACCCGCCGCGCCCGCCAGAGACGAGCTGGGGGAGCTGACCGACACGCTCAACCATATGCTGCAAAGCGTGGAGGCGGCGCTGAACCGTGAGAAACGGTTCACGTCGGATGCGTCCCACGAGCTGCGCACGCCGGTGGCCGTTATCCGCGCCTATGCGGAAAGCCTGCGCGCGCAGGAAAACCTGACGCCGGAGGATGCGGGCGCGCTGGACACCGTGCTGGCCGAATGCGCCCGGATGCAGAAAATTATTGCGCAGCTGCTTACCATTACGAGGGTGGAGGAAGGGCGATACCCCGTCTGCTTTGAAACGGTCGACCTGCACGCGGCCGCTCAGGGCGTGGCGGAAACCCTGTCCGGCCTGTGCGCCGAAAAGGG
>JAQUXV010000250.1 GCA_028692205.1 Eubacteriales bacterium | reverse complement strand
ACGATGTTTCCTGGATGGTCAACCAGTTTATCTACGGGTTTGGCTCCAGCCTCGTCAGCGAAGACGGGCGCACGGTAACCCTGAACAACCAAAAATCCGTTGAAGCGCTGCAGCTGTACAAAGAGGTGCTGGGCCCATATGCGCAGCCTTCCTGGGTGAACGATACGGCGGCCGAAGTGCTTACCAGTTTCCGGGAGCAGAAAATCGCGTTTGAAATTCTGGGCATCTGGGGCGCGACCGATATCGAAAAAAACGGCAAACCGTTCGAAGTGGGCATCCTGCCGTTGAAAAACATCGGGCTGTGCTCGGAAGTCGGGCCGATGATGCTTTCCCTTCCAACCGGCATCAGCGAGGAAGGCAAGAAGGCGGCGGTGGACTTTATCCGTTATATGATCGGCGAGGACGCGCAGCAGGAGATCCTGAAAGGCGAATACAGCCCCGAGCACGATGCGTATTACCCGTTTCGTACGCCGATCCGCACCGATATGGCGAACAGTCCGCAGATACAGGATCATCCCGAGTATCTGGCCTTTATTGAAGGATTTGAAAACCCGAGTGTGGACGTGCCCGTACCCGCGTGGCAAAGCGTGAAGGATACGGTGTACGAGCCGGGGCTGCATCAGGTGATGAGCGGAGAAATAACCATACAGGATTTTCTGGACATGGTAGAACGGGAAGGAAATCGAATTCTGCAGGGGCAGTGATTTCGGGAAACGAAAAAGAACCGCTTTTGATCGCCCCGTCGGGCTGCTGCCACCACAGCTTGAAAAACCCGGCAACCGCGCCGCTCTTTCCATGGCATTTCCTGCCCGAAACCCGCGCTGTGCCGCGGCAGCAGTAAAACGAATGTCAACGCTTACCTGTACGCTTCGACGCCGATGGAACGGGGGAGTATTGATGAGGAATCGCAGGCTTTTTGCGATTTGCCTGGCGCTGCTTCTGTTGTGCCTGTGTGCCGCCTCGGGCGCTGAAACCGGCGTGGAGAGCCCGTTAGCCAAGTGGGAAACGCTGGGCCTGTCCGATGAGGAAATCCTCTTTGCGAATGAGCATCCGACGATTCTCCTTGGAGCCGACCCTGATTTTATCCCCTACGAATTTTTTGATACGGACGGCGTGTATAAGGGGATTGCCGCGGATTACCTTGCCCTTCTTTCACAGAAGACGGGGCTTGTTTTTACCGTTGTGAAGGGGCTTACCTGGTCGCAGGCGTATGAGTACGCCGTGGAAAGAAAACTGGATGTTCTGCCCTGCATCTCCAAAACCACGCAGCGCGAGCGCTATTTTCTTTTTTCGGACGCTTATATTTCGTTCCAGAGAGTGATTTTTGTCCGCAAAGACAATACCACCGTCCAGTCGTTGGATGATTTATACGGTCAATCGGTCGCGGTACAGAAGGACAGCTCTCACCACGGTTTTCTGGCCAATTACGAGCAAATACAACCCAGCCTGTACGTTAACGTGGTTGATGCGCTGAAGGCGGTTTCCAACGGGAAGGAGATTGCTTTCATCGGCAATCTGGCCACGTCGAATTATCTGGCAAAGCAAAACGGAATTACCAACCTCAAGTACATGCCGATCGATTCTCAGGAAAGCCAATCGCTCTATTTCGCCGTCAGGAGCGATTGGCCGGAACTGGTCGGGATTATTAACAAGGGCTTAAACGCGATCGACGAAGAAAGTAAAATCGCGATCAGCGATAAATGGATCAGCGTGGAACAGAACGCGGATTATTCCGGGCTGCTTCGCACCGTGTCCATTATCGGGGCGGTGGTGGGGCTTGTTCTTCTGGTTTCCGCCTTCTGGATTGTTCGCCTGCGCAAGGAAATCGCAAGGCGCAAGAAGCTTCACAGCGATCTGGAAAAGGCAAAACAGGAAGCGGAAGAAGCGAACCAATTCAAATCGAACTTTCTGGCCAGAATGTCGCATGAAATTCGAACGCCGCTCAACGGGATTATCGGAATGTCGTATCTGCTGAAAAAGACCTCGCTTTCGCTGACCCAGAAAATGTACGTCGAAAAAATAACACAGTCCTCCGCGAACATGCTCAGCATTATTAACGATATTTTGGATTTCTCCAAAATCGAAGCGGGTAAAATTGAACTGGAAATAACAAGCTTCAGCCTGGACCAGATGATACAGGATGTTGTCAGCATCGTTTCCCATAAGATCGAAGAACAGAAAATCGGCTTCGTGCTCATCAAAGATCCGCAGGTACCGAACTGGTTTTTCGGGGATGTGAAGCGGCTGGAGCAGGTGCTGATCAATCTGTTGAACAACGCCGCAAAGTTTACCGACGTCGGTGAAGTGGCGCTGGACATCCGTCTGACGGCAAAAGAGAACGAACGGTATCACCTCGCTTTTACGGTTAGGGATACGGGCATCGGCATGACGGACGAGCAAATCGGGAAACTGTTTGTCCCCTTTACGCAAAGCGACGTATCCATCAACCGGCGCTTCGGGGGGACGGGGCTTGGGCTGTCGATTGTGAAGAACCTGGTGGAGCTGATGGGCGGGAACATTCGGGTGTTCAGCACCCCCGGCGAAGGCTCCAGCTTTATTATCAACCTTGCGCTTGCCGGGGACAAGGAAAAGGAAATGGAATACCGGGAGTATATCTCCACCGGCCCGTTTAAAAACATGAAGACGCTCGTGCTGGAGAAAACCGGTTCGAACATGAACCTGATCCAGAAATACCTGGAATCCTTCGGCATCCACTGTGAGCTGACGACCTCCCAGCGAAGCGCGCTGAGCATGCTGGAGGCTTCCAACGCCCTGTACGCGACGCCGTTCGACCTGTTTATCGTCGATTATGAAACCCCCGCGGAAGGCGGGTTTGCGTATGTCCAATCGGTTCGGGAGGACCCCGGTATCGTTAAAAAGCCGAAAATTTTAATGCTTCTTCCCATGCTGCGTGAAGACCTTTTTGACGAGCTGGACAAGCAAGGGATTTCGATGGGGATCGGGAAACCGGTCGTGCCCTCCATCCTGCTGAACGCGATTCTGGATATGTTCAATTCAAAGGCGGTCGCGGCGAACAACGAGCCGGAAGCCGACACCACGCCGTTTGAGGAGCCGCATTGCGTGCTGCTGGCCGAGGATAACAAAACCAATCAGCTGATTGCAAAATCCATTCTGGAACAGGTGGGTTTGGAGGTCATCCTTGCGGAAAACGGGAAAATTGCCGTGGAAAGCTACCGGCGATATCAGGATAAGGTGGAAGCCATCCTGATGGACCTGCACATGCCCGTTATGAACGGTTATGAAGCCGCGGAAGAAATACGCAAAATCTCCGGCGACGTTCCGATTATCGCCATTACCGCGGACGTGATAACGGGGGTCAGGGAGAAATGCGAACGCTACGGGATTTATCAATTTGTCAGCAAACCGTACGATCCGGATCATTTAATCAAGACGGTGAAGAGCGTTATAGGGGCGGAGGATCACAAGCCCGAAATTCTGGACGCGGAAAGCGGAAAGAGAAATTTGGGGATGGATGCCGAGCTGTACCGGCAAGTGATCAACGAGTACTACGGGGAGAATTTGGACACGGTTGAAAAATTGAACCGCGCGATTGGTGAAGCCCGGTATGCGGACGCCGCCGATATCGTACATAAAGTGAAAAGCAGTTCCGGGAGCATCGGCGCGAAAGCGTTGTACGAGCAGGCGGTGCGCCTGCAGCGGGCGCTTGAAGAGAAAAAAAAGAGCGAGATTGATCCGCTTGGCGGCCAGTTTATCGCCATGCTGAACCGTGTATTGATGGAAATCAAAGGTATTCTGAACCTTTCGGAAAAACCGTTGACCCCGGCGCACCCCTCGGACGCCGACAAACGGAGCGAGGAGAATGAAAATGGCGGAGAAACTTCTGGTTGTTGACGACTCGTCAACCGACCGAATGATTATTCAAAGGATGCTGAGCGATTACGATGTGCTGACCGCCAATGACGGCCGTGAAGCGCTGCGCCAGATTCAGGCCAATCCAGATATCGGACTGGTTATTCTGGATTTGAACATGCCTGTGATGGACGGCTTCGAGGTGCTGGAAAACATTAATAAACTGGATAAAAACAAGCGGATGCGGACCATTATCCTGACCAACTATAACGAGCTGGAAAAGGAGATTCGGGGTCTGCGGGCCGGCGCGGTGGATTTTGTGCGCAAACCCGTGAATATGGAATCGCTGCGGGTGCGAATTAAAATTCATCTGGAACTGTTGAGAATACAGAAGCTGTACGAGCAGACGCTCTACGAAAGAAGCCTTACGCTGAACACCCTGCTGGAACAGGCGCCGATCGGCATAGCGCTTTCCTACCACGCGGAACCCACAGACGGCGATATGAGCCAAACGGTTTTCAACTCCGCCTATGAAAAAATTACCGGCCGCACCCGTGAGGAATTGATCTCGCTGGGCTGGAGCCGGATTACCCACCCGGATGACCTGCCCCGGGAAATGGAGCTGTATCGCAGCTTTCAGGCTGGGAAAACGAGCGGGTATTCGATGGAGAAACGTTTTATTCGGCCCGACGGAAGCATTGTGTGGGTGCATGTGGTTCTGGCGCAGCTGAAAAGAAGAAGCGACATCCAATATGACCACCTGTGCCTGATTCAGGACATTACGGAACGAAAGGCGTTTGAAAACGCCCTCTACGAAAGTGAACGCAGCAA
>JAQUXV010000249.1 GCA_028692205.1 Eubacteriales bacterium | reverse complement strand
AGTGCGTTGAAATGACGCTCGGCGAGCCGGACGCCAGCGGCCGCCGCCGCCCCATTGAAAAACCCGACAGCGAGTTTATCCTCAATGTGGATACGCTGATCGTTGCAATCGGCACCCAGCCCAACCCGCTCCTTCGCAGCACAACCGAGGGACTGGCAACCGATCGCCACGGCTGCATCATCACCAACGGCGTAGACGGCCTTACCACCCGCGATAATGTCTATGCCGGCGGTGACGCGGTTACCGGCGCGGCTACAGTAATCCTCGCCATGGGCGCGGGGAAGAACGCCGCAGCAGCTATCCACAAGATGATTACGGACAAGACAGCTAAGGCATAATTTTATCGGCAGATGCCGCCAAACGATACGGCAATCCCTGCAAAGCGTCCGACCGGGCAACCGGCCGGACGCTTTGAGATTGCGACGGCAGTTTTTTCGTTTTCACCGTTGCAGCTTTTTTGCCTTGTACCCGCCAACAGGCCGATCATCCGGTACGATTGCAACAGGGCTGTATAGACGCTTCGAGAACGCACAGAAAAGTTGATTCAATCGACTCAGCGCCCCACCGGAATGTTCCAGCGGGGCGCTGAAGGTTGTTTATTAAATCGATTTGCTTATTCTTCCGCGTAGGATTGTCCGTAAATAAACTCCTGCATCGCCTGAATGTTCGCCAGCTTCTTCGCGTCGCTGCGGAAGGCCGTATAGGTTGCGCCGTTTACGTTTTTATACTTCCATGTGTCGTCCATCGGCAGGCGGAACTGCTCCAATACGCTTTCACCGCTTTGTAGATTGCTCATCGCCGTTCCGCTGATCACCAGCCCGCCCAGGCTTACCATATCCGCAGCCGTCAGGTTGGTTTTTCCGAAAGGCAGCGCCGTTTGAATCAGCTTAACGAGTGTGCTCATGTCCATGCCGTCCATCACTTTATCCATGAGTGTCTCCAGCAGTTTGCGCTGGCGCTGGGTTCTCATAAAATCGTTGTCGATGCCGCGGATACGCGCATAGGTAACCGCCTGCATGCCGTCCAGATGCTGCACGCCTTCGATCGCCTCCACCTTGGCACGTTTCACCGAATCCATCGGCTCCTTGCGAAGCTCGAAATTGATGCGGCTGGCTTCCTTGGAGGTCATATCCAGGTCCACGCCGCCCAGCGCATCAATAATATTCGCCAGCCCGTGGATGTTCACCACCACATAGCGCTGGATATTCATTTGGAAATTGCGGTTGACCGTTTTCATCGCCAAATAGCCGCCCGCGTTCAAATCGCCGTCTTTGCTGCCGTACTTGAACGCGCAGTTGATGCGTTTGGTGCTCTTGTAACCGGGAACGATCACTTCGGTATCCCGCGTGATGCTGGTAAGCTTTACACTGCCGTCGTCCACGTTGATCGAGCAGATAATCACCGCGTCGCTCAGGCCGCTTTTCAGTTCCTCGGAGCGGTTATCAACGCCCAGCAGCAGAATATTGATGACATTGTCCGGCAGCGCTTCGTTCAGCTCCAGATTTTCAATGTCGATCACTTCGCCGGTCTGGTCGGTTTCCGCAAGGGCGTCCTCCAGTGCGGCAACCGCTTCCGTATCTTCCTGGGTGGTCACGTCGGCATTGTCGGCTTCTTCATTGGCCCATTCAAGCCATTGTTCTTTTTCCGTCTCGGATAGATCCGGGTTATTCTCAATGCTTTCGTCAACATTGGCAGTATCGCTTGTTTCCGTTCCCGTTGCGAACGCCGCAAGCGGCGTCCACACGGCAAGCATGACGCATAGCAATAAGGCGAACAAACGGCTCGGTATACGATTCATGAATGGATATCCTCCTTCACATGCGTACTGCGTCGTTCGCAAAAATGCGAACCTTACGGCGGCAGCCGCTTACGAATGCAGTATAAGGCGCAACAAACACAGTGTCAAGCGGGGGTAATCGTATCTGTTGTGTAACAATATTCGACTCCGTATTCTGATCGTTATTTCGAATCGCGCCGGTTTTCCGGCTGCTCGGCTTCCATCATCGTCAGCAGTTTCGGCGAGCGGCGGATGGCATATACCATGGAAATTCCCAGTGCATATACAACAACCGCTTCTCCCAAGCCTACGCTCAGAATGGTGGGAACCAGCAGCACGTCCGCAAGGGTAAAATGCAGCACCAACCCGACGATCACGGCATTGCACACCACGGGCGCCGCGCCCGCCAGCCAAATGTTTTTACGCCATTCGCGCGTCAGCAGAGCGGCCAGCAGCGTTGCAAGCGTACCAAAAATAACGTCCCACGGCGTTGCGCTGCCCAGCAGATTGGAGATCAGGCATCCAAGGGTCAGCCCGGGTATGGCCTGCGGCAGGAAAATCGGCAGCATGGTCAGGGCTTCTGAAACACGAAACTGTACCGGGCCATAGCTGATAGGGGCGAACAGCAGGGTGAGCGCCGCATACAGCGCCGCAATGATGGCCGAGATCGTGATATTTTTTGCCGAAAACATGGTTTTGTTCATTGGAAGTCCCTCCAAATATCGATTTGGTTCCCCGCAGCGTTATCCGATTTTAAGCCATTGGTCCCACGCCGTTTCGTCTACCCCGATGGTTACGGCGTTCCCGTTGCGTACGATGGGGCTTACCAGTGCGAGCGGATCGTTCAACAGTTCATTCAGGATCAGGCTGTCGGTCGTCATATGCGCAACAGGACGCTCCAGCGCTTTCATGCCCGTTCGGTCCACCAGTGCGCTCGCCTTTCCCGCTGCTTTGGCAAACAGCTGTAATTCCCGTTCCCCCAGCTTGTGCTTATGCAGATCCACCGTCTGGAAGGGGATGCGCCGCTCCTGAAAGAAGCGCTCGGCTTTGCGTACGTCCGGGTTCTTTTTGGTCATGTAGATCTGGATGTTCATGCTTCTCCTCCGCCGTCTTTCCCAAGCCCGGTACGAATATCCTCGCCGATAAATTTCAGAATTCTGCATTGCCGCTCGTCCATCAGGCGGGAGGCGATGCGTTCGGTATAGCGGGTCTTGAGTTCCGAAACCGTCAGGTTTGTGCTGAGCACCGTATGCCGGTCTGCGTTCAGCCGCTCGTTCAGGAGGTTAAACAACTGTGTCACGGTGATGTTTTCCATCAGCGGCTCGGTGCCCAGATCGTCCACCAGTAAAAGCGGCGCGTCGATCAGGGGGCGAAGGCGGTCGGTGTTGTTTTCAAAGTACGCTTTTCGCATCGTATCCAGTAAGTGGTAGGCGCTCAGGTAAACCACCCCGTAGCCGCGCTCCGATACGCGGCGTGCGATGGCCTGCATCAGAAACGTTTTCCCCAGTCCGCTTTTACCGGTAAAAAGGAGGTCGGGCACCCCTGTTTCGGGATATTCGTCCGCATACCGCTCACAGATATCCCGTATGCGGCGGATCACCATGCGCTGGCTGAGCTTGCCCAGAACCGGTTCGTCGCTGAACACCGCGTCGTTGAATTTTTCAAACGTCTGCGCGGGTTTCAGCCCCAGTTCGTCCAGCATTCTCCGGTTCAGTTCTTCCTCGAAGCATCGGCACATTTTACGGGAAGGGGCGTACACATATCCTTCGTCTTTGCATATCTCACAGGTATATACAGGTTTCAGCGCATCCACGGACATTCCCGCGTCCGCCAGCGCTTTGGCGATCTGCCCGTTATACCGCGCAATCGTCTGTGGGAGCGCCGCGTTGGCTTGCCCGTTTTTCTTAACAGGGTAAAGCGCATTCCGCATCCCGCTCATCAGCGCGCTTCTGCGGGCATCGATCAGGTTGCGCAGCCCCGGGCACCGTTCACAGGCGTCCTCCACGCGAAGCTCATACGCGCGCATATTCGCATCCCGCCGGTCGGCGTATTCCTGCTGCAGCTGCTGCATTACCCGTTCACGTGTCATAGCGTAACGCCTCCTCGATCTCCTGCGGCGTTAAGCCGTCCACTTTGGCGGGGTCGTATTCCCGCTGCGTATATTGTTGCTCCACGACCGTTTTTGTTTTCGGCCGCTCCTTACCGCTTGGTTGGTAGGTTTCCATCCGTTTCGCATGGTCGGCCTGCGCTGCCTCGGCGGTGGTTACCCCTGCGTCCCGGTAGCCCGAAAGCACCTTGTCCATAAAGGCCATCGGCGTGGTTTTGCCGGCGGAGTATTCCGCCGCGGTATTCAGCACCCCGTCGGTAAAACCCCATTTTTCGCGCCATTTTTGCAGTAGCGTCCTGTCCGCGGGTGTAGGCGGCGTTTCCCGCCCCATCAGCGTAAACAGGTCTTTCAGCCGCGCGTTCTGTTCGGATATCTGCGCAAGATAATCCTTTACGTCGTCGACTTCGGTCAGGCCCTTTGCGCTCCATGCCTGCGCCAGTTCCACAAGCCTGTCCAGCGACTGTGTTTTCTTCTTGCGGCTGATTTCTCTGGCAGCCAGCACGATCGTTTCATGCGGAATCAGCCCGCGCAGGTTGCGGTAAACTTCGCGCACGGTTTCCTGGTTGGCGTTGGCGCTCAGGCCCGCTGTACGCAGCACCTCGCGGATCAGGCTCGCCTCGTCCTTCTCCTTGGCCAGCTGTTTGGTAAGCTGCTCGGCAGTCGTCTTCTTCCGACCCGCGCGCTCATGCACGCCGCGCAGAATACTGTCCAGATATTTAAAGCTGGGGTCTCCGCCCGTCATCTCGGCGCAGGCGGCTTCAATCGCTTTGGGCGCAAAGCCCCATT
>JAQUXV010000248.1 GCA_028692205.1 Eubacteriales bacterium | reverse complement strand
TTTTCCGCACGCGTATCGAGCTTCGGCAGATCGGCGTACGGGACGAAGCCAAAATGCTCGGCGGTTTAGGCCCTTGCGGCCGCCCGCTTTGCTGCGGTTCCTTCCTTGGCGATTTTCAGCCGGTATCTATCAAAATGGCCAAGGAGCAAAACCTTTCGCTGAACCCGACGAAAATCTCGGGCGTTTGCGGCAGGCTGATGTGCTGCCTGAAATTTGAGGAAGACAATTACGAGCAAACGCGCAAGAACATGCCAAAAATCGGCAAAGAAGTGGAAACTCCGGACGGCTTTGGCACGGTTGTCGACCTGAACGTTCTTAAAGAGACTGTGACCGTTCGCGTTCGCAAGGGCGATAACTCCGAGCAGAAAACGTGGCCGGTACAGGAGATTCGGTGGTTCCGTCCCCCGCAGCCCGTAGCGCCTAAGCAGCCGCAGGCCGTGCAGAAACCTCCCCGCAAGCCTGAAAAGCGGCTCGCCCGCGTTGCCAGAAACGCAGCTGGAGAAGAAGGCGAGGAATCCGATATCGACCTCGATTCCGAAGCAGCCGCAGATGAAGGTGCACCGTCCGTCGAAGAAGAAGCCGTCTTCACAGCAGATGCATTGGAGACGGAAGAGAACGACGCTTCCTTGGATGCCGACACCACCCCGGAAAGCTACCCCGCCGAGCCGCTGACCGAGGAGCTGGAGGACAGCAGCACCGTATCCAACTGGCAAAAGGCCGTTGAGGAAGCCCTTAAAAATGCGGGCGGCAAAGCCTGATCGCTATTGCCAAAAACAGAGGCTCGTGATATGATGTGCTAAACGTTGTTCAACCCTGAATAACGTGTAGAATACCGATGGAGGTGACTAACCTTGGCATACAAAATTTCCGACGATTGCATCAGCTGCGGCGCTTGCGCTTCCGAATGCCCCGTGGACGCGATTTCCGAAGGCGACGGCAAGTACGTTATCGATGCCGACAAATGCATTGAATGCGGTGCTTGCGCGGATGCGTGCCCGGTAGGCGCGCCCCAGCAGGACTGACGAAAGCATAAAGCGTCGGATTTTCCGGCGCTTTTGTCGCTCAAAAGCCGGCTTCTCGAAAAGAGAAGCCGGCTTTTTCAATGAAAATGCCAATGCGCATCATCCGCTTCGATGATTCAGGTCATCTCTATTCGAATTCTCAGGCGCGGCAGCTTGCCGTCGGGCTGTACCGATTCCCGTGTCCGTTTCCCGGCTCACGTTAACGCCTCTTCAGAGCGGTTGACATATATTCGATGCCAAGGTTTATGCGCACCGTTCCGGTTGCCGCTTTTCAGCACGATCCCTTTCGCCAGAAGGTTTTAACGTCGGCTTTTTCCAGCCGGTTGCTTTCAATGATTTTTTTCAGCAGCGCATAGTCTACCGGTAATTTCCATGGCATCCGAAAGAATTTTTTACCGGCACTGTAACCTGCTTTTGCAATCTCCGCAGAGAATTGAGCAATTACTTCCCCCTCCGGCGCGACGGACAGATGCTCTTTCGCGGGGCTGAACCCGATAATAAACGTGCCGTGATCGGTAAACATCGGTTGATTCCATGCGATTTTGCGCTCCAGCTGAGGAAATTCCCGCTGAATCCACGCGAATATTTCTTCCATTCTGGCGCGGTGTTCCGGTTCATCGATTCCCGCCATATACTCGTTCCATTCATCCATACGCAGTCTCCTTTCGTTTGTCTCCGGTGTAATCCATCCTAGCGGTACGTATCCGCTCTCCCTCCGCACGGTTGGCTCCAGTCCCCCGGTTGCTCAAAAATTTCATTCTTCCTGTATCGTTATGGTGCTGGACAGCGCTTTGGGGATAGCGCTGTAAAGGTTCAGGCCCCGATCATATCCTGCAGGACTTTAATCTGCTCTTTCTCGCCCAACACAACCACCGTATCATCCGGGTTCAGCACTTCGCCGGAGCCGGGATTAAACTTGAACCTGCTTTCACCCTTGCGTTTCAGCGCGAGGATAATCAGCCCCGTCTTTTCTGGAATTTTAATTTCCGACAGTTTCTTACCCGAAACGGCGGAACGCGCAGGAATCGCAACCTCTTCCAAATCCAGCGTTCTGTCCCCCGCATGGGTAATCACATCCAGATATGCCATCACCGACGGCCGCAGCAAAAAGCCCGCGATCCGCTGCCCCCCGATTTCGCTGGGTGAAATGGTTTTATTGGCTCCGGCTTTCAACAGTTTATTATGCGCGCTCGGTTCAATCGCCTTGGAAACGATGTATACATCGTTGTTCATCTGCCTGGCCGTCAGCACGGTAAACACGTTTTCAGCGTCGGTATCCAGCGTACACACCAGTCCCTTGGCATTCATAATGCCGGCCTTCTGCAGCACTTCCTCCTGCGTGGCGTCCCCTTCGATCGTCAACACATTGGACTGGGAAAGCGATTCCACCCGTTTTTCATTTTCTTCAATTACCACAAAATCGGCTCCGTTGCCTTTCAGCCGGTTAATAACGGTCAAGCCCACATCTCCCGCGCCGCAGATAATGTAATGTGCCGTAAGCTCCTGAATTTTCGTTTGCATACGCTTTTTCCTCCAGGCGGTTTTCAGTTCGCCCTCAAACAGCGATTTTACCAGCTCGCTAACCCCGTAACCCAACACGGCAATACCGGAAAAGATAATGATGACCGTAAACATTCTGCTTGCTTCGGTAACGGTGCCAACCTCGCCGAAACCCACCGTAGAAATCGTGATGATCGTCATATAGAAGGCATCCACAAAGCCGACACGGCTCAGTGCCATATAGCCCGCAGTGCCTACGAGGATCACCGCCAACAGCAGAAAAAGGACCGTTACTATTTTTCGTTTGCTTTTCATGCCGTTCCTCGATTCACGTTATATCGCCGAATGATAAACCATCCGGTTTTCTGCCGCCGACCGCACGTCCTCATCGTATAGATGCATCGCCCCGAAAGAGCTGCTGCGCGATGTTTGCGTGGTGGTTTCGAATCTCAATTTGAATGATACTATACATATACGTTGCATACTCATGATTCTCCTTCCGAAGCCTCCGGTAAGGCTTGCGGAAGGCTGCACCGCCCCAAGGCAGAACATCTCAAGCCGCGTCGGTTGCTATTGCTGTTTTCCGTTCGGGAGTGCTATGATGAGTCCGTCCTTTTTCAACCCAGCTGTTCCGCACGGCGTTTTGCCACAGTGAGCAGAGTGAGATTCCGCAAAAAAGTTTAACCGCGCATACACCACGCAGGCATACCAGAGAATATCCATACTCGGCAAAAACGTCCGCTTATTGAAAAACACAACGGGACCAGTCTGAGAAATTCGTGCGAATCCATCAAGGAAAGGGAGTAGGCTACCATGGCGCTTCTTCAAGTGAACTTTGTCTCGGAGTCGCTGATGCGCTCCGTACCCATGCAGGTAATTCTTCCCGTAGATCGTATTCCCATGCCGGGTGAGGCAAAGCCCGAGTTCAAACCACTCAAAACGCTCTATCTGCTTCATGGCATTTTCGGCAGTTATATCGATTGGGTTTCCGGCACCAACATCCAACGCTGGGCGGAGGAGAAGAATCTGGCGGTTGTAATGCCTTCCGGCGACAACAGCTTCTATCTGGATCACGCTTCCGGCTTTGACAATTACGGCCGCTTTGTCGGCGAAGAACTGGTGGAAGTAACGCGCCGGATGTTCCATCTTTCCGAAAAGCGCGAGGATACCTTTATTGGCGGCCTATCCATGGGCGGCTACGGTGCAATCCGAAACGGACTGAAATATCATCGCAATTTCAGCCGGATTGTCGCCTTCTCCTCTGCGCTGACTTTTCAAAACCTCGCCGGGGGCAAATACGACGATCACTTCATTCTTACCAGCAAAAGCTACGCCGATAGCCGTTTTGGCGACCTGGAGCATGTGGCGGGCAGCGATAAAGACCCCTGGGCGCTGATCCGAAATCTGAAAGCGGAAGATGCGGAGATTCCAAAATTTTATATGGCTTGCGGCACCGAAGACGCGCTTTATGGCCTGAACGGCGAGTATGTCGAGTTTTTACGGGAACAGGGTGTTGACGTTACCTACGAAACTGGTGAGGGCTCCCATAACTGGACGTTCTGGCACAATTATATTCGCCGCGCTTTGGACTGGCTGCCGCTGGACGGCGCCAATGCTTGCCTGAACAGCGGGCACGTTTCCAACGACAGTCCCGCGGACTGAACGCGATATAAATATCCGCAAAACCCGATCGGGCGGCGCTTTTCAAGATCAGATACCCAACGAAAAGAGAACAGCTGACGATTCATCCCCAAAATCAGTCGTTTATCAATAAGCTCGTTCTCGGATCATTGGTAATACTTCCCCTTATTTCAAATGAGTATCGCCGAATGTCAAACAAAAATGTCAAGCATGCTTGACATTTTTGTTTGACGTGTTATACTCCAATGGAAAGTTAGCTTTCCATTGGAGGCGAAATATAAATGGAGGCGAAATATGAAAAATCGCTTGGAAGCACTTCGCAAGGAACGGGGCATTAAGCAGGAAACGCTTGCCGAAGCACTGGAGGTTTCACGGCAAACCATCAGTTCGCTGGAGAGCGGAAGGTACAACCCTTCCATCCTTCTGGCCTTCAGGATTGCCCGGTACTTTGGCAAGAGCATCGAAGACATTTTTATGGATGAGGAGGAGAAAGAATGAAAAAGGGCGCGTATTTTACGCTGAC
>JAQUXV010000247.1 GCA_028692205.1 Eubacteriales bacterium | reverse complement strand
GATGACCGGTTCGATGCCGGAATCCTCCTGCAAAATCGCAACGGCGCTTTCACCGTCGCCCATATCAAAACCGATTGTGTTCATGCTATTCTCCTTGGCTGTCGGAGGCTGCGTCGGCGGGTAACGGACGGGTCGCCTGCAGTACGGCGGCCGTGCCACGGTAGAGCAGCGTTCCATCCTTTTGGGAAACCAGCGCGGGTGTAAGCGTGCGCGTTTGGGATAGGCTCGGCAGAATGTTGAACATGGCTTCCGCTTCCGGCGTATAGGAAACGGCACGCGCGCCGGAACCCAGCAGCAGCTTTTCAGCGGCGGCAACCGCCTCTTCGCCTGCCTCGCCGTCGCACTCGTAAACCGCCTGCATCAGTTCGGCAAGCGATGCGATGCGCCGGATATCCGGCGAGCTGTTTTTCAACGCGTTTTGTTCGTTTAGATAAGCGAAATCGTTGATAAAACGATCGATGGCCTTCATTTGCGCGTCCACAGCCTGAAACAGCTTTTCCGTGTCCGGTTTTGCCGTCACTTTCAACCGGTCTTCCGGGATGGCGGCGGTTCCAGGCGCGCGCCCTGCGACAATCCAGCCGACAATGGTTGAGACCAGTGAACTGGCCAGCGGAATCCAAATCAGCGCTGTGCCCTTCGCGTAGGCAAACAGCCCCGCAACCAGCTGTACGGCGCATGCGATGGAAAACCACCAAGCCGCGGGACGGGACCGTTTCTTTTCTTCCTTGTGGGATTGCGCCACCCACACTTTGGTTGTTACTGAAATATCCAACAAATTTAACGATGTTTTGAAACACGAAAACAGAATGCCCGTTTGCTGCCGAAGCAGATCGTCCGGCTGTTCCGCCATGGCGTTTTGTTCGACCTGCGCAAGCGCGTGGCGCAGCTGATACGAAATGCCCTGCGCATCCGCGGGCAGTGCTTCGCGAAGCGGCTGTTTCTGGGCGACCCAACATTGATAAACGCTCATAGAAACCTCCAATCAGCTGACGAAAGCGTGTAAAAACAGAGAACAAGAATCTGGAGCCACCCGAACCCGAAATTCGCAACGGAGGGGTTAAAGTGCCTTCAGCGCCGCCAATTCTTCCGGCGTGAGGGTGCGCCACATGCCACGCGGCAAATCACCCAGCTTCAGGGGCCCGAAGCGCACGCGTCGCAACATGACAACTTCGTGGCCTACAGCCTCAACCATTTTGCGTACCTGTCGGTTACGGCCTTCGTGAATGGTAACAAGCATGTCGGTATACAGGGGGCTGGCATTCAGGATTCTCGCTTTGGCATGGCTGGTGAGCCTGCCGTCCACCATCACGCCTTTTTCCAGCCGCTTTGCTTCCATTACGGAAACCTGATTGCTTACCCGCGCCAGATAAGCCTTTTCCACCTCGCGGGAAGGATGCAGCATCTTCTCCGTCAGATCGCCGTCGTTAGTCAGCAAAAGCAGGCCTTCGCTGTCATAATCCAAACGCCCGACCGGGTAGAGGCGCACGGGATAGTCCCGAAATTTATCCAATACGGTCGGACGGCCTTTCGGATCGTCGACTGTGGTTACTTCGCCAGCGGGTTTGTGATACAGCACATAGTGCAGTTCCACCTCCGGGGTTACGGGAGAACCGTCCACCGTAACCGTGCTGCCGTCTTCCACCGATATCCCCATCGCGGTCACCGTTTGGCCATCCACCGCCACGCGGCCTTCGGCAATCATCTTCTCTGCTGTGCGGCGGGAAGCCACACCGCAGTGAGCCAGATATTTCTGCAAACGCATTTGGTATCCTCCATAACGGCGACAGCCGTCTATCTATATTCGTTCATCAATCATGTACCGGGTATTTTGCTAATCAACCGGAAAGGGATGCTTGAAATTGCCGGTCAGGTGGCGATAACAAGACCGGGGAAATAAAATCTGCTGGTTTCGGCGGTAAACGGAAATAACAACCGTTGAGAAACGGTTCCCGGACGGGACTAGAAAAACTGGTAGAAAGTCAAAACACTTTCGCGCATGGCCTGAACCTTGCTTTGCTGCTCGGGGTCGCAGGCGTGCCAGAGCATATCCACACCGCCCAGGATAAAGCCGCTGCGTTCAAAAAACTGGCAGGCGCCGGGACAATCGTCGGTTGTTTCGGCACGGATACCCGCGAGCTTTTGCGAGGATGCCCATTCGACAATCGCGTTCAGCATGGCCGTAGCGATTCCCTGCCGCCGGTGGCGGCTGTCGGTGCGAAGATCGAGCAGCTCGCAAAGCCTGTGCGAGCCGCTGCGGGCGATGCACTGGCCCACACAGCGGCCGTCTGAAACAGCAAAGCAGCAATGAAACCCGTCATTGCCAAGCAGCTGCTCCGCCGCAACAGGAAAGGAAGGCGCCGTACGCCACTCCGCAACGGACAGGGGCACGTATTCCGGCAGAAACCCCTTGCGGGTAAAACGAAGCTGCACCCGTTCGCCCGCAAGAAAACGCGCGTCCGGCCGATTGAGGTATGCCTGATTCTCTGCGCTCAGCGGAATGATGGTCAGCATACGATCCCTTTTCTTTCCGACATTATCATACAATATCGAAAGTATAGCAAAAAATGAGGGAAATAGCAAAAAAGAACCGATGGAAACGAATCAAATCAAATCAACAGGCTCCACCGGCAGAACGGATTGCAGCGCCGCGAGCGGCAGCTCCACCTGAAAGCCAACCTTTCCCGCGCTGAAGACGATCGTCTCGAGCGTTGCCGCCGTTTGGTGGATATAAGTTGGAAACGGTTTTTTCATCCCGATGGGGGAGCAGCCGCCGTGCACGTATCCCGTTAAAGGCAGCAGTTCCTTCGCCTTGATCATTTCAATCGCTTTTTCACTGGCCGCCCGAGCGGCTTTCTTCAGGTTCAGCTCCTCCGCAACGGGGATCATGAACACGTAATGCTGCTTGGTTTTTCCAACGGTTACGAGCGTCTTGAATACCTTCTCCCGCGGAAAGCCCAAGCGATCGGCCATCTCTACGCCGCTTACGGCGTCGTTCAGCTGCAAACAATAATGGGAATAGGGTATTTTGCGGCTGTCCAGCACCCGCATCACGTTGGTTTTATCCTCCATGCGCACACTCTCCCAGCGGATTTCAAATCCGAAATGGATTATAGCAGAATCCGCACGGCAAGGCAAACGGCGCGGATTGACCTTGGGGAAGGTTTGTGCTATGCTCCTTGAATACGGTTTTAACCGGTAAAGCAGGAGGAGGGAGAACCCACGCAAAAGATACTCCGAAAGACCGATGCGGATATGACACAGGGTGTGATCTGGCGGCAATTGCTGGATTTCTCCATCCCAATGGCGATTGGGCTGTTATTTCAACAGCTTTACAACACGGTGGATACGATTGTGGTCGGCCAGTTTGTGGGCAAGGAGGCGCTGGCGGCCGTCGGCAGCACGAGCAGCATCATCAACATGCTGGTCGGCTTTTGCTCCGGGCTGGCGATCGGCGCGAGCGTGGTCATTTCCCAATGCTATGGTTCACACGACGATAAAAAGCTGCGCGACGCGGTGCATACCACCATTATCATCGCGTTTACACTTTGCGGAATCATGACGGCGTTAGGGCTGCTGATCGTTGATCCGGCCTTACGGCTGATGGCGACGCCGGACGATGTTTTCGATCTTTCCAAACAGTATTTAACAATTTACTTTACGGGCTTAACCGGACTGCTGATTTACAACATGGGTTCCGGAGTTTTGCAGGCGGTGGGCGACTCCAGAAGACCGCTGTATTTCCTGTGCATATCCGCAATCCTGAATACGCTGCTTGATCTGGCGTTTGTGATTTGGTTCAAAATGGGCGTGGCAGGGGTAGCATGGGCTACGATAATTTCGCAGTTCACCTCTGCGCTGCTGGTGCTGATTGTGTTAAGCCAGGAGGACGCGCCATACGGAATCCGCTGGAGACAATTGAGGTTATCCCGAGAGATGCTACGCCGTATTGTAAAAATCGGAATGCCGTCCGCCATCCAGCAGGCGGTCACTTCATTTTCAAACGTATTTGTGCAGGGCTATATCAACGGCTTCGGCTCTGCGTGCATGGCGGGCTGGGCCAGCTACAACAAGCTGGACGCGCTGCTGCTGATCCCCGTACAGAGCATCGGCATGGCGTCCACAACGTTTGTCGGGCAAAACTATGGAGCCGGCAACCTGAAACGCGCGAAAAAGGGAACCTCAACAGCGCTGAGAATCGCCCTGATCATTACAAGCCTATGCAGCCTGCTGATAATGGTGTTTGCCCAGCCGCTGCTGAAAATGTTCTCACAGGATGCGGATGTCCTGGATTACGGCCGACGGTTTACGGTGATGATTTCGCCTTTCTATATTCTATTGTGCTTTAACCAGATTTATTCCGGGGCACTGCGGGGCATTGGCATTGCGCGTTCGCCGGTGATTGTGATGATCGGGTCGTTTGTCGTCTTCCGGCAAATTTACCTGTATGTGAACGGCTTGCTTGGCAATTCCTTTGTGGCGGTTACGCTGGCATATCCCGTGGGATGGGCGCTCTGCAGCCTGCTGCTCACCATTCTGTACCGGCGCTCCGAACTGTGCAGACCGGAGAATGAAGTGTACCCCATGTCAAGTACAAAATTTGCTTAGTGGTAGTTCGTCCGCGACGAACTGTGATATACTGCCTTCGCTTTGCCGGTGACGAGGATAGGGCAACGTGGAGGCACGACCCGAGCG
>JAQUXV010000246.1 GCA_028692205.1 Eubacteriales bacterium | reverse complement strand
CCTATGGCGACCGCACGGCGGAGGAAGTGTTGGATTTTTCCCGGCAGGCGATTCAAAAACTGATCTCTATGGACTGCAAGGCGATTGTGATTGCCTGCAATACGGCCACAAGCGCCGCGGCCAATGTACTGAGAGACGAGCTCAGCCTACCCATTATCGGCATGGAACCGGCGCTGAAGCCTGCCGCGCTGCTGCCCGGCGAAGGGAATGTGCTGGTCATGGCAACCGCGATGACCCTGAAGCTGCCCAAGTTTCGCGCGCTGATGACCCGGTATGGGCAGCACGCTGTTCCGGTACCATGCCCGGGGCTGGTGGAGCTGATAGAGGCGGGGGAAACGGACGGCCCGCGCATTCGCAGCAAGCTTGCGGAGCTTCTTTCACCTTACCTTACCCGCCCGGTGAAGGCGGTGGTGCTCGGCTGCACGCATTACGTGTTTCTGAAACCTGCGCTTCGGGCCTATCTGCCCCCGCAGATTGCGCTGGTAGACGGCAACGAGGGCACGGTGCGACAACTGAAAAACCAGCTGCTGCAAAGAGGATTGTTGAACACTTCCCCAGCCGTACAGGCGACCGATACTACCGAAGCTGCGCCTGAACGGGATGGAAAGCTTGTTTTTCTGTCAACCTCGCCGGACCCGGACATCCCCGTGCGGATGCGGGAATGGTTCCGGATCGCCCTGCGGACGATGGACGAGCAGGGAGAATAAAGGCTGATACTTGCCGCGTTGCGCCGATATAAAGAAAAAGAAATAAAAGCCCTCGCCTGCGGTTTCTGCCGTCCATACGGAATAATCGGAAACCGGTGGTATTGGCATGCGGCTTGCATTTCCTATACTGATGGGGTAAAATAACGTCGGTATAAGAAACGCTTATGATAAGCGCCGATATGACCGCTTTGCGGGAAAGAGGATCGCAAAGCGCCCGGCATCGGCGCCTCCGTACGCGAGTTAGGTTGGTTGGCGGATGAAGAAAGTGATGCTCATTTTTGGCACGCGGCCAGAGGCGATTAAAATGTGCCCGTTGGTGCATGTGCTGGGGCGTCATCCTAATTTTCAAACGGTCGTGTGCGTTACCGGCCAACACCGGCAAATGCTGGATCAGATTCTCAATTGTTTTCAGGTTACCCCCAAATATGATCTGTGCATCATGCAAAAACAGCAAACGCTGTTTGATGTAACAATCAATATACTTCAAAAAATACGCGATATTCTGGTTGAGGAAAAGCCGGATGTGGTGCTGGTGCACGGCGATACGTCCACGGCGTTTGTAACCTCGCTGGCTTGCTTCTACCTGCAAATTCCGGTAGGGCATGTGGAGGCGGGGCTTCGAACCTATAATCTGCATTCGCCATTCCCCGAGGAGTTTAACCGGCAGGCGGTGGATCTGATCTCCAAGTTTTATTTTGCGCCCACGGAAATGAGCAAGCAGAATCTGGTTCGCGAGGGCAAGCCGGTGAACAGCATTTATGTGACCGGCAACACCGTTATCGATGCCTTATCCACCACGGTGCGGCAGAATTATTTTCATCCGGAAATCGAGTGGGCACAAGGCAGTCGCCTGCTGCTACTTACGGCGCACCGCCGTGAAAACCTGGGAACGCCCATGCGGCATATGTTCAGCGCAATCCGCCGTGTGGTGGACGAAAAGCCGGACGTGAAGCTGATTTACCCCATGCACATGAACCCCAGCGTGCGGGAAATGGCCAAACGCTGTTTTTCCGATCAGCCGCGCATCCATATGATTGAGCCGCTGGACGTGCTGGACTTCCACAATATTATGGCGCGCGCCTACCTGATTATGACGGACAGCGGCGGCATACAGGAAGAAGCGCCTTCGCTGGGCAAACCCGTGCTGGTGATGCGGGATACGACGGAACGGCCCGAAGGGCTGGAAGCGGGAACGCTGAGGCTGGTGGGCACAGGCGAGCAGCCGATCTACGAAGCGGTGATGCAGCTTTTGGACGATCCGGAATGCTACCATTGCATGGAGCATGCCGTGAACCCCTATGGGGACGGCCATGCGAGCGAATATATCGCAAGTATTTTGGAAAAGAATCTACAGTAAAGGATTGCGGTGCTTTACGGCAATCCGGTAAAAGAAGAATCAAAAACTCCGGGCGGGCTGTAGCTCCCCCGGAGTTTTCCGTATCGATATTTAACGCTGCATATACCCAAATGGAGTTGGCAGTAGTTAATCACCCATGGCACCGATAAAGCCGTTTGTCCGAAAATATCAAAAAGCCGCGATCAAATACGAAAAAACGGTTGAAAAATTATCAAATTTCCGCGTCGAAAGTGGACGGCGTTCTTTTGGAAGCGACGCAGGGAATATGGGTTTTCGGTTGAAATTACAAGCCTGATCACGGCGCTGCAACCCGAAATTTAACCTCTTTTTGCTTGCACAAATTGTTTAGATTGTCTAACAAATTTGGTTGCAAGCCCTTTATTTTTGCGGTATAATTCGACTGTTTATAGTTTGCTTTATTTGGACTGATTCGGAGGTACAACGTGAAAAAAGGAACCGTATGGGCCATTGGCGCATCCAGCGGGCTGGGGTTGGCGACGGCGCAAGCTTTCGCCGCAGACGGCTGGCTGGTGGTAGCGGGCGCTCGATCTTTCGGCGCGCCGTCTGCCGATGACCCGGACAACATCCTGCGGCTGTCGCTGGACGTTACAAGCGCGGAGAGCAGACAAGCCTTCGCGGAAAAAGCGTTCAGCTACAGCCCCCGTGTGGATGTGCTGATCTACAGCGCGGCGGTGCTGGTGCTGGGCGCTTGCGAAACCACATCCCACAACGAATACGAACGCGTGATGCAAACGAACTTTCTGGGGATGACGAGCATGGTTGCGCTGGCGTTGCCCGCCATGCGCGAACAGAAAGCGGGGAAGATCGTTCTGTTTTCCTCCATCAACGGCTTGCTGGGCATCCCATTCCAAAGCGCTTACACCGCATCCAAACACGCGGTGGAAGGGTATGCGGAATGCCTGGCTGTAGAAGTGAAACCCTATCATATTCAGGTAAGCCTCGTAGAGCCCGGCGACCACCGCGGCGGCAGCCAGCATACGCGCCTGCACGCAGCAGGCGAGCAGAAGGCTTCACCGTACGGCGCGGCCTATCGCGCCGCCTGCAATGTGATCCATCAGGATGAGAGCAACGGCCTGCTGCCCGACAAGCTGGGGCAGAAAGTGCTGAGAAACGTAAACCGGAAACGGATGCGCTTTCGCCAGTGCGTAGCCAAACCCGATCAGAAGCTGGAAGTGGTGCTGCACTGCATACTTGCGCCCAGCCTGAACTTTCTCATCCTGCACGGCTACTACGGCAAGGGAGGGCGTTCCTAAATGGCAAACCACGATATAAACCGTATCAGCCGCGCGCTGCGCGACGATATGCGGTTGGTTAATTTATATGGTCTGATCAGCGCCTACGGCGACGAAGAAGCCGCCATATGGCTGGAAAACGGGGAAGAACATACCCTCACGTTTAACGATTACGCCAAAATGACGCGGGACTACGCCGCTTTCCTTCGCGACGCCGTCGGCGCGGAAGAAGGCGCATACGTCGCAATCGCCATGGACACCTGCAAGGAGTGGTTCCCGACCTTTTGGGGCGTCATTCAGGCGGGGTATAACGCCCTGTTGGTGGATGCATCCCTCTCCGACGAGATGACGAACTATCTGCTGGCGCAATCCGGCGCGAAGGCGATTATTACCCCCAAGAAGCGTGTACTGCCGGAGGGCGTGAAGTTGATCGATACGGAAAACCTGTTCGCGGCCCGGCGCGCACCAACCGACTTTACGCCTGTATTCGGCGATCAGGTTGCGCTGTGTACCAGCGGCACCACGGGAACCAGCCGCATCTTTGTCTATAACGGCCGCGCGGTGATTGAGCAGGTGCTCTCTTCCGAGCTGCTGTATAAGGCGCAGAAACGAATTGTGGAAAACGAGCATCGCCGTTCGCTGGCCTTTTTACCGTACCACCATGTTTTTGGTTTTATGGCCAACCTGATGTGGATCAATTTTTTGGGCTACAGCAATATCTATCTGCCAAACCGTACGCCGCAGGCGATTCTGGAAGCGGCGCAGCAATGCAAGCCCGAACTGCTGATTGCCGTGCCTCTGCTGGCCAACAACTTCTGCATTGGCTTACAGAAGAACCTTTCCAGACAAAGCGCTTTCAAACGCGGCATGTTCAAAACGCTGAAAGCCGTGAGCCTCGGCGTACAGAGCGTGGCCCCGGGCTTCGGGCTTACCCTGGCGGAAAAAGCGCTGTTCAAGAGTGTGGACGCAAAACTGCTGGGCACGAATATTAAGGTAATTATTCTGGGTGGCAGCCATACCCCCGCCGAGCACCTGCGTACGCTGAACGCGCTGGGCTATTACACCATCTGCGGCTTCGGCATGACGGAAACGGCCGTAACCAGCGTGGAAACCTCCCTGAACCTGCGCAAGCGCGTGAGCGGGTCGGTCGGCAAGCCGCTTTCCAATGTGGAATACCGCGTAACGCCCGGCGAGAAGCACGGCCGCCGTGGAGAAATGCTCATTCGCGGCAACAGCCTGCACAGTGGTAGGCTGATCGACGGCCGGCTGATGCCGCCGGATACGCTGGAGGGCGGCTGGTACCCCACGGGCGATGTGGTTCGTTTGGAAAAGGGCGACCGCATGTTTGTGGAGGGCCGCTGCAAGGACGTTATTAT
>JAQUXV010000245.1 GCA_028692205.1 Eubacteriales bacterium | reverse complement strand
TCCTTGGGCAGGAAGAAAATATGGTCGTCCGCCACGCCGCAGTCGCGCCAGAGCTGGGCGCTTTCCTCGTCCCGCGGGGCATTCTCGTCGCCCGCGAACACGGAGAAGGCCAGCCTGTCCTTCGGCAGGCCCAGATACTCGGGGCTGGTGAGAAACTCCCAGCTCCACGGAATCATCTCTTTTTTAAAATAATCGCCCAGCGACCAGTTGCCCAGCATTTCGAAGAAGGTCAGGTGGCTGAAGTCGCCCACATCGTCGATGTCGCCGGTGCGCACGCACTTTTGCACGTCGGTCAGCCGCGTGCCCGCGGGATGCTTGGCCCCCAGCAGATACGGCACCAGCGGGTGCATGCCCGCGGTGGTGAAAAGCACGGTCGGGTCGTTTTCCGGAATCAGGGATGCGCTGGAGATGACGGCGTGCCCCTTATCCTGAAAAAATTTGAGAAACAGGGAACGCAACTCGGCGGAGGTGGTGGGTTTCATGGTATTCTCTCCTTCTGTATCGGCTACCGTCGCGGCGCGGCGAAAAACGGGGGGCGAAACGTACGGCACAATAATGTATTATATAAGAAGCGGACAATAAATGTCAACGTTTCAGCGGTTTTCGGCGGCTTTTCGTACGAGTTTTCCGGCGCGCTCCGCCCAACCTGTCGGCGGAGCGCGCCGCGCCGCCGCGAACCTTGCCCGCGGCGCTTGCCCCCTCCCGGAAGGATTGCCGGAAAACTTGACATTCAACTGTTCAGCATTGTACAATAATTTGTTTGTACACAAATTTTTTTGCGAATCGGAGGCGCCGACCTGAATGACCGAACTCCCCACCACGGATGCGTTTCGCACGCAAATCGAGAAACGCCGCACCTTTGCCATCATCAGTCATCCCGACGCGGGCAAGACGACGTTGACCGAGAAGCTGCTCCTTTACGGCGGAGCGATCCGGCAGGCCGGCAGCGTGAAAGCGCGCAAAGCGGAGCGCCACGCCACCAGCGATTGGATGGATATTGAAAAACAGCGCGGCATCAGCGTAACGTCCAGCGCCATGCAGTTTGAATTTGACGGTTACCGCATCAACATTCTGGATACGCCGGGCCACCAAGACTTCAGCGAGGATACGTACCGCGTGCTGGTAGCGGCCGACGCGGCCGTGATGCTGATTGACGCGGCCAAGGGCGTGGAAGCCCAGACCATCAAGCTGTTCAAGGTATGCCGCATGCGGGGCATCCCGATTTTTACGTTCGTCAACAAGATGGACCGCGCCGCCAAAGACCCCTTTGCCCTGATGGAGGACATTGAAAACGTGCTGGGCATCCGCACCTGCCCGATGAACTGGCCCATCGGCGTGGATGGGGATTTTCAGGGCGTGTACCTGCGCGATTCGGGCGATATCAACCTGTTCAGCGGCGGCAACCACGGCGCGAGCCGCGTGGCGGAAACCGACGTGAAGCTGAATTCGCCCGAGGCGGAAAAGCTGATCGCTTCCCACTACCTGACAAGGCTGCGGGACGAGATAGAGCTGCTGGACGTGGCGGGCGACCCGTTTGATTTGGACGCGGTTCTCCACGGGAAGCTGACGCCTATGTTCTTCGGTTCCGCCATCACCAATTTCGGCGTGGAGCCGTTTTTGGAGGCGTTTTTGAACATTACGCCGCCGCCCCTTTCCCGCGTGAGCGATCAGGGGCCGGTGCCGCCGAAAGCCGATTTTTTCAGCGGCTTCGTGTTCAAGATTCAGGCGAACATGAACCCCGCCCACCGCGACCGGCTGGCCTTCATCCGCGTGGTGAGCGGCGAGTTCCGCAAGGATATGGACGTGTGGCTGAGCGGGGACGACAAGACCATCCAGCTCAAGCAGCCCCAGCAATTTATGGCCAACGAGCGCGAGGCGGTGGAGACCGCCTACCCCGGCGATATCGTGGGTCTTTTCGACCCCGGATGTTTCCATCTGGGCGATACGCTTTCCAACGGTCCGAAGCTGCATTTCGGCTCCATCCCCATTTTCGCGCCGGAGCACTTCGCCCGCATCCGCCCCGAGGACAGCATGAAGCGCAAGCAGTTTTTGAAGGGCGTTACCCAGCTGGCGGAGGAAGGCGCGATCCAGCTTTTCACCCGCACGGAAACCGGCTTTGAGGAAATGCTCGCGGGCGTGGTGGGCATGCTGCAGTTCGACGTGCTTACCCACCGGCTGCGAACGGAGTACGGCGTGAACATGCTGATGGATAACATGCCCTTCCGCTACGTGCGCTGGGTGACCGCCACAAAGACCCCGGTGGACGAGCTGAAGCTCACCTCCACCAGCGGCCGCGCCGTGGATGGGAACGGGCGTCCCGTGCTGCTGTTTGAAAACGAGTGGTCCATCCGGCTGGCGCAGGAGAACAACCCGGGGCTGGAGCTGTCGGACACCGCCAGCCGGGTCGTGTATGAATAAGCAACGCAAGATCAGGTGCGGTTTGCAGGCTGCGCCGTAGCAACGGGTCTGCAGGCCGCGGCGGCGAAGCACAGGCCGCGATGAACATAGAAAGGCCCTAAGGGGCCGGGTTTTGAAAGGAAGATCAATTTTATATGGTTCGTAACGATATTCGCAACATTGCCATCATCGCCCACGTTGACCACGGCAAGACCACATTGGTGGATAAAATGCTCAAGCAGGGCGGTGTGTACCGCGAAAACCAGCAGGTGGTCGACCGCGTAATGGACTCCAACGATATTGAGCGCGAGCGCGGCATTACGATTCTGGCCAAGAACACCGCCGTACACTACGAGGGCACCAAAATCAACATTGTCGATACGCCGGGCCACGCCGATTTCGGCGGCGAGGTGGAGCGCGTGCTGAAAATGGTGGACGGCGTGCTCCTGCTGGTGGACAGTTTTGAAGGCCCCATGCCGCAGACGCGTTTCGTGCTGCACAAGGCGCTGAACCTGAAACTCCCCGTGATCGTCGTGATCAACAAGATCGACCGCCCCGACGCCCGCTGCGACGAGGTGGTCAACGAGGTGCTGGACCTGTTTATCGAGCTGGGCGCGGACGAATCGGCGCTGGACCGCCCCATGGTGTACGCGTCCGCCCGCGAAGGCACCGCGACGCTGGAGATGAACGAGAAGGGCGAGGACCTGCGGCCGCTGTTTGAAACCATCCTCAACTACATTCCCGCGCCCGAGGGCGATATGGAAGGCCCCGCGCAGGTGCTGATTTCCACCATCGACTACAACGAGTATGTGGGCCGCATCGGTGTGGGCCGCATCAACCGCGGCACGCTCTCCACGGGCATGAACGTGGTAAAAACCAACTTCGATACCGGCGTTACGAGCATGCCGCTGCGGCTGACGAGCCTGTTTACCTTCGACGGCCTGAAACGGATGCCCACGGAGAGCGCCTCCATGGGCGATATCGTCGCCATGAGCGGCTTTGAGGAAATCCAGATCGGCGACACGGTATGCGACCCCGCCGCGGTGGAAGCGCTGCCGTTTGTGAGCATTACGGAGCCTACCGTTACCATGACGTTCAGCGTCAACAACAGCCCCTTCGCGGGCCGCGAGGGCACCTACGTGACCAGCCGCCATCTGCGCGCCCGTTTGTTTAAGGAGCTGCAGACCGACGTGAGCCTGCGCGTCAACGAGACGGACAGCCCCGATTCCTTCGAGGTGCGCGGCCGCGGCGAACTGCACCTGAGCATCCTCATCGAGAACATGCGTCGTCAGGGCTACGAGTTTCAGGTGAGCAAACCGCAGGTGATCTACCGCGAAATCGACGGCAAAACCTGCGAGCCGGTCGAGCGCATGGTGGCGGATGTGCCGCAGGCCTACGCCGGCGCCGTGATCGAGAAGATCGGCCGCCGCCGCGGCACGCTGGAAAGCATGCACGGGCTGGAACGCGTCCGGCTGGAGTTTTTAATTCCGTCGCGCGGGCTGTTCGGCTACCGCAGCGAATTTATGACCGATACGCGCGGCGAGGGCATTATGAGCGCGGTGTTTGAACATTACGAGCCGGTAAAGGGCGACATCCCCCACCGCAACGTGGGCGCGCTGGTCTGCTTCGAGTCCGGCGAGGCCACCAGCTACGGCCTGTTCAACACGCAGGAGCGCGGCACCCTGTTCATCACCCCGCAGACGCAGGTATACAAAGGCATGATCTGCGGGCAGAACGCGCGGCCCGACGACCTGGTGGTGAACGTGTGCAAACAGAAACACGTAACCAACATGCGCAACGCCAGCGCCAGCGAGGACAGCCTGCGGCTGGTGAGCATCCACCCCATGACGCTGGAAGAATGTCTGGAGTTTATTGACGACGACGAGCTTTTGGAGGTTACGCCCCAGAGCCTGCGCATGCGCAAGCGGGAGCTGAGCCACGAGGAACGCGCCCGTGCCGCCCACCGCAAGGCTGATTGATTCCGGGCGTAAATCGGCGTAGAATCGAAAGGGGCAAAAACCCCGCGCCTTCCCACGGCTTTTCGGGTTCCGTGTCGTTGCTGTAATGGATGGGTCGCGCTTTTCGCGACGTAAGGAGGCTTTTCATGAAGCGCAAGTTTTTCACCCGCCTGTGCGCGCTGGCGACGGCGCTTTGCCTGTGCGTGCTGCCCACGCTGGCCGCCGCGGATACCTATCTGCCCGACGGCGAAGTGACCCACGCGGATTTTACGCTGGGCCTTTCCCTGCACGCGGACGGGTTTCCGCAGGGCAGGGCGCACCTGAGCGACTGGGAAGCGTTTTTGAA
>JAQUXV010000244.1 GCA_028692205.1 Eubacteriales bacterium | reverse complement strand
AAATGAACGGTTCCATCGACAAGAAATTCGTTCTTCCCTCCGAAAGTGAGTTGCCGGATACCTATACCGAAGCCTACGTATACTTTATCATATACGGCGCAGGCATCTACGAGGATGACGCGCATCCAGTCAGTACGATTACTGATCCCCACAAAATCAACCTGACGCTTGACGGCGCGATCATCACGGATTCCTCCGGTGATATCATCCCATACACCTCGCTTCAGGCTCCGGTTGATGATACAGGCGACACTGGAGATACAAGTGACACCGGGGATACCGGAGATACCAGCGATACTGGCGATACCGAGCCGGTTACCTACAGCGTGGATTTTAGCTATTCCACCGATACGCTCGCTGTGGGTACAACCATTACGGCTGTGGCAAGCGTCGCCGACGGTATCGCGGGCTATACCTGGTACCTGAACGACACGGAGCTTACCGATAACACAGGTTCCAGCTATGTTGTCACTCAGGATGATCTGGATAACAGCCGAGTGCTGCGGGTTGTCGTTTCCTATGAGGATGGCGTCAACACCGCTACGAACTCCGTTTTGCTTGAAGCGCCTGCTTCCGAACCCACCAGTGAACCTACCAGTGAACCTACCAGCGAACCCTCCAGCGAAGAACCCACTGGGGACACCACCGGCGATACGACGGGAGAAACGACCGATGAAACCCCCGCCTATTCCGACAGCGATTATCAGGTGTATTTCACCTATTCCCCCTCCCCGGTTGAAGCAGGTACTATCGTCACGGCGGTTCCTTACGTAACCGAAGGCATATCGAACTATACGTGGTACTTGAATGATATCGCCATTCCCGATTATTCCCTTTCGTATTACACGGTAACGCAAAGCGATCTGGATTCCTCCAGCGTGCTGAAGCTGATCGTTTCGTATCTCGACGGCGTGCATACGGCGCAATGGTTCGATACGCTATATGCGACCGACACAGGCTCGTCGGACGGAACGTCGGATACCACAGATGGAAGCACCGACGGCGTCGAACCGACGGACGGCTCCGATACGCCCACTGCTTAATCCAGCGTGTAAAAGCAGGAAGCCCGCGCCAAATGGCGCGGGCTTCCTGCTTTAGCATCACATGTTTACTTTATCATTCTTCCGGGGATTTTTTCAGGCCGTACAGCAATCGCATGGCTTCATAACCGTCAGTCAGAAGCTGCTCCACTAATTCGAAATCCTTGTTCCAGTATCGGGTGGCGATCATCGAAGCCAAACCGTGCGTATAGATCCATAAATGTTGGTGGAACTGCTTGGCTTTTTCGCGTGATAATCCCGTTTTTTGCATAACGGTATCAATAACGAAAGCCATGGTTTTGGCTTCGCGCTCTTTGGCAACCGCATCATTCGTGCGGTCGCACATCAGCAGTAATTTGAAAAGTTCCGGCTCTTCCCGCGCAAACTGTATATAGGCAATCCCAATCCCCATGTACGGGCGCTTGGCGTTCATGCCTGCGCTGGTAAGCGATAAGCAGTACATATCCATGCCCATTCGGACAACTTCACTCTTTATTTCGTCCATGGTGTTAAACGCCCGAAATATCGGCTGGGTAGAGCAGCCAAGTTCCCTCGCAATCGCCCTTGCGTTTACGGCGTCAAGACCATTTTCGCGCGTAATTTTGAAAGCGGCATGTAGTATATCAGCCTTACTGAAGCGAATTTTCGGCGGCATGGGTACGTCCTCCTTTATTTTTTTATCAACGTTCTATAACGCTTGATATTTTAACAGCGCAATACGTTGTTGTCAAATGCGAAAATGTATTTTTCAGTCAATATGCGTTGTGATTCCGCTTCCAGCCAGCTATGATGGCAATAGTCGCGGGCGCTGCTTTATAGCACTTCAGGGAGGAATTTTTATGAACGTTTTGTCCGTAGCCGGGCTTTCCAAGCACTATCCAGGCTTTTCTCTGGGCAATGTCGGCTTCACTGTGGAGCAGGGCGAGATTATGGGGTTCATCGGGCGAAACGGCGCGGGAAAAACCACCACCCTCAAATTGCTATTAAACATTGTGCATCCCGACGCAGGGGAGGTTTCTTTCTTTGGGCTGCCGTTTCAGGAGCACGAGTTGGAAATCAAACGTCGCATCGGCTTTGTTTCCGGCGGCGTGGATTATTACATCCACAAAAAACTGCGCCTCATCAGCAGCGTGGCGCGTTCCTTCTACCCCAACTGGGATGAGGCCTCTTATCAGGGCTATCTTTCCGCGTTCGGCCTCGACGAGCATAAGACCCCCGCTCAGCTTTCCGCAGGAATGAAAGTAAAATATAATCTTGCGATTGCGCTTTCCCACCATGCGGAATTGCTGATACTGGACGAACCAACCAGCGGCTTGGACCCGGTGAGCCGCGACGATCTGCTGGACGTTTTCATCGGGCTTGCGAAAGAGGGCGTTAGTATTCTCTTCTCCACCCATATTACCAGCGATCTGGACAAATGTGCCGATCGTATCACCTTCATCCATAACGGACTGATCCTCGCAAGCGAGTCGTTGGCTGCCTATGTTGGCCGCTACCGTTCGCTCGCTTTATCGGAAGATCAGCTTACCGATGCTGTCCGCTCCAAACTGATCGGCTTGAAACCAGCAAAGCGCGGCTATACCGCTATTGCTATGGAAAAAGATGCAAAATCGATCGGCCTGAGCAGCGCTCCCGCCGATCTTGAAACCGTTATGGTGCATATGGAGAAGGAGTTGGGCAAATGAAAAATCTGCTTGCAAAGGAAATGCGTTTGGCAATGCATCCCACGAATATCATTTTTCTGTCGCTTTCCACCATGCTGCTCATTCCGAATTATCCGTACTACGTCATCTTTTTCTATACGACGCTCGGCATTTTCTTTCTCTGCCTGCTGGGACGCGAGAATCACGATATCGATTTTTCCCTTGCCCTTCCCGTCCGTAAGACGCAGATTGTTGAAGCCCGAATTGGTTATGCTGTCATTATCGAGGTGGCTCAAGCGTTGCTCTGTATTCCTTTCGCCATTCTACGTTCGCATCTTTCGCCCACGCCCAATGAGGTCGGCATGGATGCGAACATCGCCCTCTTCGGCCTATCCTTTCTGATGATGGGACTTTTTAACCTGCTGTTCTTCCCCGCCTATTATCGTGCCCCGGCTAAAGTTGGCAAAGCCTATGTTTTCAGCAGTATTGTCATTTTTCTCTATATTGGCGTTGCCGAAACCGCCGCCCACGCCGTGCCGTTTTTTCGGGATCGGCTGGATACGCCGGACCCGCAATTTCTGCCGGAAAAGCTGCTTGTTCTTGGGGTGGGGCTGGCAGCATATATTCTGTTCACCTGGGCTGCCTGCCGCATTTCTGCGAAACGGTTCATCGCGTTGGATCTGTAACTTCGCCCACTGCCCCGTTCGTCTTCAGCCGTCCGAAACGGCTTAACGGATAACGATTGTTTCGCGGCTGTCGCTTTTCACAGCCGCTTTCTTGTGGTATACTCACATGGTAATATCGGTAGGATATTGCGCGAGAGGAGCAAGCCGTATGTATATCGAAAAGCGCTATATCAAACGGATCGAAAAAATTTTTGAGCAGCTCAGCACACCGGTGCGCCTGTTGGACGCACAAGGCTTGAGTATTGTGCCTGATAACGGTATGACCGAGGTGCTTCCGGCTATCGTAATGGCCGCGGGCATTACCCACCATACGGGTACGCAGCTCTACCGTGCGCTGGACATGAACCCTCCGTTGCTCCTTACCTGTGCAGCCGATATTCCAGGCGCTGAAAACCTGCTGATCGTCACCGACGCAATGTTAATGAGCATGTTCAAAAGCAGCTTATCCATTGCCAGCCACAGCGATGTTTTCCGCCGTGTTCTGAAACAGGAACTCACCGGCTCCGATCTGGTTTCCCGCGCGGGCGAGCACCAGATTCCTCTGGAAATGGAGCGCTGCGTAATGCTTTTCCAGATGGAGAATACGGAAAAAGCCAGTGCGTATAGCGTTCTTGGCGAGTTGATTCCGCTTTCGGATACCGATTCGCTCGTGGAAATGAACCGTCATTTGGTCGCGTTGATCAAAGATATGAACGGTATCGACGGCCCCGAGGAGCTGTATCAGTTCGCGCTGGCTGTACAGGAGACGTTGATGGAGGAAGCCGTTCAGACGGCGGAAATAGGCATCGGCGAAAGCAAGCAATCCCTTTCCACGCTCGGAGAAAGCTATCAGGAAGCGCGCCGGGCGATGGAGGTTGGCCATATCTTCTCGCCTGACGACAGTATTTTTGTATTCCGCAATCTGCTGCTGGAGCGTTTTTTGATGAATGTTCCCCGTGAGGAAAGCATGCATTACCACGCTCTGCTGTTTAACCGTAAAAATGCAAAGCTTTTCAACGAGGAAATGCTGCAGACCATCGAAATGTTCTTCAAAAAGGACCTTAATTTATCCGATACGGCCCGGCAGCTGTACATTCATCGCAACACGCTGGTTTACCGGCTGGATAAAGTGCAGCGCCATACGGGGCTGGATCTTCGAAAATTTGACAACGCCGTTACCTTCAAAATTCTCTATGAGCTGAAAAAGTGCGGACAGGAAAAGCCTAAGCAGATCTATTAAGAGGTGTTTCTGTGAAAAATACGAAGTTCCACCACCAGCTCGCAATCGCCGTATTGCTTGTCGTTTTGTTGGTCGCCGTTTATGCGGTTTTGCCTGTTTTTGCCGCAACCGACCAGAGTATATTCAGCAAGGGCGATACCGTTACCATATCGAAAGACGAATATG
>JAQUXV010000243.1 GCA_028692205.1 Eubacteriales bacterium | reverse complement strand
CGGGCCTGGATGTATACGAAGAAGAAGCCGAGCTTTTCTTTGAAGACAATTCCGGCAACATCATGAAGGACGATGTGCTGGCGCTGCTGGTGTCCCGCCCGAACGTGGTGCTGACATCCCATCAGGCGTTCCTGACGGAGGAAGCGCTGCAGAATATCGCCAAGACGACGCTGGACAATCTGGACGAATTCTTTGCAGGTGGCCCGCTGACCAACGAGGTCTGCTACCAGTGCGAACTGGGCAAAGTGGTGGAAAATTGCCGTAAAACACGAAAGGAACGCTGTTTCTGAACGGAAACGGTGGGGAGTGTACGCGCTGTAAACCGCGTTATGACACAAAAGCCGAGGCTACTGCCTGTGCCGACGCTGGAGTTTGAGTAAGCCTTAAACGGCGGCGAAAGACTTACAGTATTTTATTGGGAAACGCCAAGGCTATGCGGTGAAACGCGCAGCGTAAAAGAACCGCCTGTATCGCGTGAAAGGAGCCGCTGCGAAAGAGGGGCGGCAGCCATCCCGGACGCGGGCAATATGCGGTCGGGAATTTGCCCAATATTCAGTTAATTTTTCAATGAACACATACGGTACAACGACGTCAACTCGACAACTCAATGGAAAACTGTTTCCCATACGAGAAGGAGGGTAAAAAATGAACGTAGCTGTGAAAGGTACGGGGCAAAAAATCAGTATCCTGATCGCCTATGTGGCGATGGTAACCGTCAACGCCCTGGCCAGTATTCTGCCCATCAACGGGGTTGGTACCGGCGAGGTTTCCGCAAAGTACGATACGCTGTTTACCCCCGCGGCGTATGCATTCTCCATCTGGGGCGCCATCTACCTGCTGCTGCTGGTGTACGTACTGTTCCAGTTTCTTCCCCGGAGGGGCGAAACCACGCCAGAGCAGCAGGAAGTACTTGAAAAAGTCGGAGCATGGTTTGTAATCTCTTCGCTGTTCAACATCGGCTGGATTTTCATGTGGCATTACGGCCATTTGACGATCTCGGTCGGGGTGATGGCGCTGTTGCTGGTCAGCCTGATGCGTATCGGTTGGCTGCTGCGTAACCCGCATTGCAACCCCAAGGAAGAACTGGCGCTGCGCATTCCGTTCGGGCTCTATTTCGGTTGGATCACAGTGGCGACCATCGCCAATATCTCCGTATGGCTGGTCAGCCGCCATTGGGATGGTTTCGGCATTGCGCCCGAGGTTTGGACGGCTGTCATCCTGCTGGTCGGCCTGCTGATTGCCGGTATTACCATGTACCGGATTCGCAGCGTTGCATACGGCCTGGCGGTAACATGGGCCTATGCGGCGATTCTGTACCGGCAACTGTCCGCTTCCGGCTATACCGGGAAGTATCCGTTGATCATCTGGGTTGCCGGGGCTTCGGTTGTAGCGCTGATCGTGTTGTTGGTGATCACCGCCATCCATATGCGCAGGGCGGCGTCCTGCACGGTTCCCGATTGACCGGATTTACCCGGCAAACTGCGCAGTCCGGCTTTTCGCCAACGATTACGAAGCAGAAACCGGGCCGCGCTGACCTGACGCCGTTTCCGTTGCTCCATGCTAATACGGGAAACCGAAGCATATGCATTGCCTGAGCGATTCTCAATTTGTTTTCATCAGACGAATACCATGATTCTGCTTTCTAATCTCACGGAACCGGGGAACGATCCTAGGCGCTTATGATGGCGAATACAAACGGAAAACGCCTCCGAACAGCCTAATGCGGGCAGTTCGGAGGCGTTTTTTAGTCACGAATGAAGTTAATACATATATCCCATTGCGTTGGCGTCGGTCCACTCCTGCAGCAGTGAGAGCAGCGCCGCCTGATCTTCCTGGCTGAAGCTGAGGAAAGAATCCGCCACGTTGTTGGATTTGCGGTTGCTGCTGTCGTATTCACTCCAATTTAGACGGATAAACATGCCGGTGCAGTTGTCCGTGAACTCGCCGCGCTGGAGGATAGCGGCAAATCTCTGGGAGAAATCGGTGTACATGGCCGCATAGGAATCATTATCCTGCTTGTAACCGCTCAGGTACATGCTCACCCCGTCCTGTTTGGGTTCGCCAGTGTTCATGGGTACGTTGTAAAAACTCAGCGAAAGGGATACGCCGTCGTTTTCCAGCGCGAGCGGAGAAAGCATGTGCTTGATCGCCTGCTGCAAACGCACTGTGGTATCCTTGGCGGCGTAACTGTTCTGCGTACGCATGTACAGGCTGACCGTATCGGGCGTATCCAACCGAAGGCTGAAATAATCACTGTATCGCTGCGTGCCGATATACCCGGTCAGGTACAGATTATCCAACTGCTGGTCTCCGCCGCGGGTATAGGAATAGCCGTCTTCGTCGGTCGTATACAGGTGGCTGCGGTAATACTCGTTCGGCACCAACTGTTTATTCAACGTTTCGCTGTGATAACTGTCCCAAATGGCCTGTTCTTCCTCATCGGTAAAATCGCTGCCAAGGTACAGGGATTGCACGCTGCTATCGGGAGGAAGGGCGAGCATGGCGGCCTGGAAGTCGGCATTCTCCGAGCGCAGATCGTTCAGTTTATCGATATTAGCAAACTCGATCGTCCGGCGGATGGTTCGGCCGTCCGTCAGGTGAAGGATAACCGGCTCGATGGCCTGATACTGGTATTGGGCATCGTAGTTGTAATAGTAGTTATCAGGATCACGGATACTTTCGACGGCGGCGGAAAGCGTATCGGCCACGTACTGCTTCAAATCCTTATTCGTGAACTGGATTTTGGAAAGCAGAATGGAGGTGTATTCGGAGTCGCCAAGCGTGGTGTCGTGTCCGCGGAAAGTAACCGAAGCGATGGCGTCGGCGGTCGGCGTGGTATTAAGCGCATTTTCAACCGCCGTGTTGATGCTGTACGAAACGCCGAACGCCAGCACAGCCGAAACCGCGATTAACGGCAGGGATTTAAAAACCCGTTTCACGTTGCGGAGCGAAACGAACTGATAAAGCAGGAAACCCAGCAGAGCGATTGCGCAGAGGGCAAGGCTGTACACGGAAAACAGCTTCCGGGTATGGCTGTCGTCCACCGTAATCAGCAGAAGGATTGAAAACGCAAGCAGGCACGCGGTAATGCCGGACCATACTTTGCTGCTGGCACCCCGGTCCGCAGTTTCGCTGGGACGGCGGATGAACAGCCAGGCGCCAAGCGCCAGCTCAAGCGCCATCGGCAGCAGAGAATAGAGGATATAGGGCAGTGATACAATTTGAGGGATAAACATGTTGCGCGATTGCATAACCACCAAGCCGGTGGCAATATTGGTGGCGGGGTTTAGCCACGCGCTGAAATCAAGCCAGCCGATAATCTGCACGGAGGAGACGATACCGCGCGCGATGATGAACTGCACAAACCGCGGCAGGAACAAAACGACCAGCGTTGAGGCAAGCGCGGTAATATAGGTGCCTGAGAGCGCGCACCCGATGGCTGCGGCGGCAAACACCAACATGGAGGCTACGAAGTAGAAAAGGATAATCAGCGGAATATACACCGGTACGAACGGGCAGCCGCTGATCAGCAGCAGCGCCAGCATCGACAGCACATTCAGCAGAATCGTCGCGCCCATCCACGACGCCGTCGCCAGCGTAACCGAAAGATACAGGTTCAGCCGCGATACGGGAAAGCTGTGATACAGATCGCTCGCTGAACGCTTAAATAGGAAGGAAAAACCGTACATGGCGAAGACAACGGCGGAGAACACATAGTACACCAGCACCGGCGTAATACCGATGGCGGAGGTGGACTGGGTAATGGTATAAGAACCAAAGCAGTTTTGGCCGCCGGTAATTATTGTATACAGCAGCGTTGCCGCCGCAAGCGGGATGCCGACAGGCGCAAGCTTTCGAAGCATTTCTTTGTACATCTTCATGCTTTAGAGCCTCCTTGCGCGGGGTCAAACGCGTAGCCCAGCGCTTCCATTTCATAGATGAATACTTCTTCCAGCGTCACGGGAAGCGTTTCCAGCAACAGCGGCGATTTTTCTGCGAGCAGCATGCGGCTCTTCTCTTTATTGCCACGCACGATCAGCGTGGTCACGCTGCCCTGCCGGGTTTTTGCCAGTACATCAAGCCCCTGGAAAACACTTTCGTCATAGGTTTCCGAAAAGGCAACCTGCAGCTTGAACAGAGAGGTCTTCAGGTCGCCCACATCGCTTTCCAGCACGATGCCGCCCTTGTACAGAAGCGCCAGCTGATCGCACGTGTCTTCCAGCTCGCGCAGGGAATGGCTGGTGATGATTACTGTGGCTCCGCGGTCGAATACCTCGGCATACAGCTTCTGCTTAACGAGGTTGCGCATTACGGGGTCCAGCCCGTCGAATGTCTCGTCGAAGAAATAATAATCTGCGCCGCTGGAAAGCGCCAGAAGGGTCGCCGCCTGCCGCCGCATTCCCTTGCTGAAGGTGGTAAGGGGTCGGTTTGGATCCAACCCGAATTCTCCGGCCAGTGCGTCGAAACGTTTGAAGTCGAAGCTGTCGTATGCGCTCGCGTAAAGCGACGCCATCCGGTGCATGGTACTTTGGGGAAGCATCCAGAACTCGTCCGAAACGAATGCGAAATGCTTTTTCAGCTCCTGATTTTCAAAGATATCCTTGCCGTTCAACCGGATGGTGCCACCGTCCGGACGGTATACGCCGCCGGCCAGCCGAAGGAAGGTGGACTTGCCCGCGCCGTTGGCGCCGACGAGCCCGTATACGCATCCGTCCTGGATGTGGCAGTCGAGGCCGTCCAACGCAACGACGTCCG
>JAQUXV010000242.1 GCA_028692205.1 Eubacteriales bacterium | reverse complement strand
AGTAGAAACCGGGTTCCAGTGAAAATCAATCGCCCATGCTGATGCCGATATTGCGGGCGGTCTTGATCATAATGTCGTCGTTGGGCACAGGCTTTGCAACGCCGGCGACCTCGCTGAGCTTATTGTGTACAATGTCATTGCCGCGCAGCGCGACGGTAACGCCGTAAATTTCATCACGGATCAGCTCTGCCGCGTGGACGCCGAACTCGGTGGCCAGAACACGGTCGTAGGCGCTGGGGCTTCCGCCGCGCTGGATATGCCCCGGCACTACGCTTCGGGCTTCCACACCGACCATATCATGCAGTTGCGCCGCGATGCGCTTACTGATGCAATCGTACGGCAAGGAGGCGCGGAAGGCTTCGCGCGCTTTTTTCTTCATCTGGGATTCTTCCACGCTCATCGCGCCTTCCGCAACGGCAATAATGGAAAACGCCTTTTTGCTTTTTGCGCGGGTTTCCACCGTTTGGGCAACCTTCTGAATGTCGTAGGGTATTTCCGGCAGCAAAATCACATCCGCGCCGCCCGCAATACCGGAATAAAGCGTAAGCCAGCCGGTTTTATTGCCCATAATCTCGATAACCATGCAGCGCCCATGGCTGGTGGCTGTGGTGTGAATGCGGTCGATCACTTCGGTTGCGATGTCCATGGCGGTATGGAAACCAAATGTGAAATCCGTACCGTAAAGATCGTTGTCAATGGTTTTGGGTAAACCGATTACGTTTAAGCCTTCGTTGGAAAGCAGGTTTGCCGTTTTGTGCGTGCCGTTTCCGCCGAGCGTTACCAGACAGTCCAGTTTCAGGTCCTGATAGGTCTTTTTCATTGCGGCGACTTTGTCGATGCCGGTGGTTTCGTCAATTTTCTGCATTTCGCGGAAGGGCTGCCGACTGGTACCCAGAATGGTGCCGCCGAGCGTGAGAATGCCGGAGAACTGTTTCCGGCTCATCTCCTGACACTCGTTCTGGATCAATCCGCCGTAACCGTTGCGGATGCCGATAATCTCCGCGTCAAACAATTCATACGCTGCGCGCGCAACGCCGCGAATAGCCGCATTAAGGCCCGGACAATCGCCGCCGCTGGTAAGAATACCGATTCTGCGCTTCATATTCTCAACCCCTTTTTCCTTTACAATGATTATAACATGGTTATTAATCACTTCGCAACGCCGATACGGAAAAAGCTGATGTACAAACAATGTATACCAGCTTATTTTGCAAGGGCATCGCGGGCGTTGTGCCGTACCCAAAGCCTTCATGTTTGCTGCGGTATGGTTTTACCGTGCCGGGCGCGCAAGCCTGAAGGACGCCGGTATAACAGGGGTTGCGGATATACACCAAGCTTCGGAAAAGATAAAAGGCGGCAAGGGGAGTATACCTGCGGAACTCCTGCATCGAGCAAAAGGCTGATATAATAAATTTGTTGGCCGAGAGGTAGAAACCCAACTCCCCTTAACCCTTGCCGACGAAGCTATACAAACTGGGCGACTTGCGGTATGATAAGGCGTCGCGATGGTGAAGCGGCACTGTAACGTGGAGGGATGGCATGCAAACGAAAGAGGAAGTACGGGGACAAATCATCGCCTGGCTGAATAGCCGCGAGATTCCATTTATTCTTTACGAGCACGAACAGGCAAACACGATTGACGATTGCCTGAAGATGCCTTTTATCACCGACGACGTGACAATTTGTAAAAATGTGTTTCTTTGCAACCGCCAGAAAACAAACTACTATCTGATGCTGTTGAAACCGGAAACCCCATTCCGAACAGCGGTGGTCAGCAAAGCGCTTGGCGTGTCGCGGTTAAGCTTCGCGCCGGAAGAAGCATTACCCAATATGCTGCATTTAACCGCGGGATCAGTCAGCCCACTTGGCCTGCTTTTTGATCCGGAGCACGAAATTACCCTGTGCTATGAAAAGGCGGTTCGGGATACGCCGAAGATTGCCTTTCACCCGTGCGATAACACGGCGACGCTTATTTTTACACAGGAAACCTTTTGGGGGAAAGTGCTGCCTGCACTGGGGGCAAGGCCTGTGGCGGTGGAACAGGCGCAGTGATTAAAGGAGAAAGCTGGATGGCAGAAGATAAAAGCGGGCGTGCCCGGCGGCTGGAAAGAAGCGCGCTGCTGCTTACGGAAGAACAGCTGGAACGGCTGAGGCGGGCGCATGTGATGCTGTTTGGGTTGGGCGGCGTAGGCAGCTACGCAGCCGAGGCGTTGGCGCGCGCGGGTATTGGAAAATTGACGCTGGTGGACGCGGACACGATAAACGAAAGCAATCTGAACCGACAGCTTTGCGCGCTGCATTCAACGCTGGGGAAAAGCAAGGCGCAGGTGGTGCGGGACCGGCTTTTGGATATTGCGCCGGATGCGGAGATCGTCGCGATTGAAGCGTTCCACCTGCCGTCGAACCCTGTGCCGATTCCGCCGGATGTCGATTTTATTGCCGACGCGGTAGACACCGTCGCCGCTAAGATCTCGCTGGCTGAGTACAGCTTTGCGCAAGGCACGCCGATGATTGCCTGCATGGGCATGGGAAACCGGTACGACCCTACGAAGATACGGATCGGCGATTTGTTTACAACGCAAAATGATCCGCTGTGCCGGGTTATGCGGCGGGAACTCCGCAAGCGCGGTGTTGAACGGCTTCGCTGTGTGTACTCGGAAGAACCGGCTCACACGCCCGCGCCCAAAGAAGAGCAGGCAAGGCCGGATACGGGCTCGCTGCCGTATGTGCCGTCGGTTGCGGGGCTATACATTGCCTATGAGGCGGTGGAAACATTATGCCGCAGGGAAAACCACCTGCCTGAATGAGGGTTCGCACGTTTTGCAAACTGCCGAGGGGGCAATGAACACTTGGGTGGCACGGCGGAGGCACAAGCTTGCCACAAAATGTGAGCTAAGCGTATACGACGCACAGGAAATAATGTCATTCCGTTCCGCTCGGCCGAAGCTCGGAGTTACTCGGCGGGTGTTTCAACCGCTTCAAAAACCTGTGTTGCGAGTTGCCGTCCGCAATGCTATGGGAAACCGTTAGGCATCATAGATATGAATCGAAAAAGCCCGTTCCCCCGGAACGAATCCGGTGGGACGGGCTTGCATTTTGCCGAAAATACCGCTTAAAGACGGTTAAAAGCGGAGTCGAACAGGTTCTCTTCTTTAATGCTGCGTTTGCGACCCTCGATCTCTTTCACCATATCGGTCAGGCGACGGTTAACCGGGCAGGGAACGCCCAATTCCTCGCCTTTACCGGCAATGTAGCCGTTAAAATAGTCGATCTCGGTCGGGCGGCCCCGTTCCAGCGATTGCAGGCTGGAACTTTTTAAGTTTTTATACTTCAAACCGACGATATAGATGGTCAGGTGACGGCGAAAATGATCCAGCGGGCTGTTGCCGCGCATCAGTTTGTCGTAATCCAGCTTTCCGCCGAAAGGGGGCACGGTAAGCTTCATCGCGTGCGCAACGGCTACGGCTTCCGCGATCACCGCCAGAAAGATTTTTCGAGCCTGTTTGCGCTTCATCATCTCGCCGAGTTTAAGGCCGCAAATTGCGCCCAGCGAGGTAATACAGCTGTTAACGATCAGTTTGCTGTACAGCTCCGCAAGGATGTTTTCACTAATCTCGGTTTCAACAACGCTGCTGAGGGCGGCTTTAACGGGCTCAAGCGAAGCCTGCTCGCCTTCGATTTTCCCGATGATAAAATCGCCGGTGCTCGTCATCTCCAGCTCGGCGGGACCTTTCATGGTCGCGCCCCAGCCGATCACGCAGCCGACCGTGCGCTCCCGCCCCACGACAGCGGCCAGCGCGTCGGTGCAGATGCCGTTTTGCAGGCTCAGCACCGGAGTGTCTTTCCGCAGAAAGGGCAACAGCGCCCGCGCTGCGGCAGGCATATCGTATGCCTTTGTGGCAATCAGCGCGACATCAAACAAACCGCTGAGTTCTTCCACAGCGGCGACAGCGTGCACCGGCAGGGTAAAATCGCCCCTGACGCCGGTAATGTGAAGGCCGCGTCCCGCAATCAGCGTCGCAAGCTCCTGATGTTTGCATACCAGCGTAACATCATTGCCGCCCTTGCGCAGCAGTGCCGCGGTGATACCGCCGATGGCGCCCGCGCCGATAACGACGATCCGGTTATTTACTGACATTCTTACACCTCCGAGTGAGATAACGGACGGGTAGTCGAGTTGATTTCGCATGGATTGTACCATTCCCGGCAAGCTTTGACAAGCGGGCGGGCTGAGCCGGGTCCCTCCCGGAGAAAAATTTGGCTACGGGACGAAACATAAAGAACAGCGGGCCCGCCTACAACAGCAGACCCGCGAAACAGCCGGGGAAGCAGGATACAGTTCACGTGATTTTACGGCTGGTTTACCATAAATGCAGCGGAAGTTTACAGCTTGTCCCGTTGTAGCAGCGAGTTGGTTTTTCGGTTGTAACGTTCGCATTCTTCAGAGTTGGCCTGGCAGTAGGCGATATACAGCACTTCCATCAGCAGCAACTGCGCCGATTTTACGCTCAGGTTGCCGTTTTGCAACGGCCCTTCGTTGCCGCCGCAAAGGTACAGTAAATCGCAAACCTCCGCAAGCGGGCTGTGCGCGAAACGGGATATGCAAATGGTATGCGCGCCCGAATCTTTGGCGGTTTGCGCAATGGCGACCGTTTCCTTCGTGGAACCCGAATAGGAGAAGAGGATGGCAACGTCTCTGGAGGTCATCAACGCGGCGCGCATCATCTGCATTCGCGCATCCTGAATAAACTCCGTTTTGGCGCAAATGCGCATAAATCGATTATTTGCTTCCAACGCGGAGGAAGATGAGGCTC
>JAQUXV010000241.1:2739-4851 GCA_028692205.1 Eubacteriales bacterium | reverse complement strand
GCCGCGAGGGCATCCTCAATGCGCAGCTTGCGCTCCTTCATTTCCACTTCGGTCGCAGCGCCAACCTGGATCACCGCAACGCCGCCTGCGAGCTTGGCAAGCCGCTCCTGCAGCTTTTCACGGTCGTAATCGCTGGTGGTATCATCAATCTGCTTACGGATGCTGCTTACGCGGCCCTCGATATCCTCTTTGGAGCCGGCACCCTCGACGATGGTGGTGTTTTCCTTGTCCACCTTCACCTGGCGGGCGGTACCCAGCATATCGATGGTGGTGTCTTTCAGCTCAAGACCGAGTTCCTCGGTAATTACCTGACCACCGGTCAGCACGGCGATATCGCGAAGCATTTCCTTGCGGCGGTCGCCGAAGCCGGGGGCTTTAACGGCAACGCAGGTGAAGGTGCCGCGCAGTTTGTTGAGCACCAGCGTAGCCAGCGCTTCGCCTTCCACATCCTCGGCAATGATGAGCATTTTTTTGCCCGACTGCACAACCTGTTCCAGCACCGGCAGAATCTCCTGAATGTTGCTGATTTTCTTGTCGGTAATCAGGATCATGGGGTTGTCCAATACCGCTTCCATCTTCTCGGAATCGGTTACCATGTAGGCGCTGGCATAACCGCGGTCGAACTGCATGCCTTCCACGGTGGTAAGCTCGGTCTTCATGGTTTTGCTTTCTTCCACGGTAATCACGCCGTCTTTACCGACGGTTTCCATGGCGTCGGAAATCAGCTTGCCGATTTCCTCGTCGCCGGCGGAAATGCTGGCAACCTGTGCGATCGCCTGCTTGCCGGTGATGGGCTGGCTCAGCTTGCGCAGGCCTTCCACAGCGGCGGTCACAGCGGACTCAAGGCCGCGCTTCAGCACCATGGGGTTCGCGCCCGCGGCCAGATTGCGAAGGCCCTCGCGGACGATCGCCTGCGCGAGCAGCGTGGCGGTGGTGGTGCCGTCGCCGGCAACATCATTGGTCTTGGTGGCGACCTCTTTCACAAGCTGTGCGCCCATGTTTTCAAACGGGTCTTCCAGCTCAATTTCTTTAGCGATCGTTACACCGTCGTTGGTGATCAACGGCGCGCCGAATTTCTTATCCAACACCACATTGCGGCCTTTGGGGCCGAGGGTGATTTTAACGGTATCGGCGAGGGAATCCACGCCTTTTTGCAGGGCACGGCGGGCTTCCTCGCCGTATTTGATTTGCTTAGCCATAAATACGGTTCCTCCTTAAATGATTATTCGACGGTAGCTAAAATGTCACTCTGGCGGACGATGATAATCTCGTCTCCGTCCAGCTTGACTTCAGTGCCGGCATATTTGCTGTAGATTACCTTTTGGCCGGGCTTTACGTTCATGGTGACTTCCTTGCCGTCCACCATGCCGCCGGGGCCTACGGCGATTACTTCCGCCATCTGCGGCTTTTCCTTGGAACCGCTCGTAAGCAAAATACCACTCTTGGTGGTTTCTTCCGCTTCAATGTTCTTGATAACGACACGGTCGCCTAATGGCTTAACGTTCATGATAGTTCCTCCCTATCCAGTATTGATATTCCGTTTTGTTAGCACTCGATAACACTGAGTGCTAACAACGGTGTAAGTGTACGTCATTTTTTCACATTGCGCAACATGTGCAGCGGTTGATTATCGACGAATCAGGACGAAAATCGGGCAGAATGGCAAACAACCTCATGTTTGCTGGCGTAATCATCAATTAGCTCTGAAAAACACAAAATTTCTGCGGATTAAGAAAAGAAAACCGTATTATTTTATGGTAAAATCCATGAGAAAGGGGTTGTGCTTCCTGTGGATTGGTCAAAGAGCCTGTTAAAATGGTATGATGACAATAAACGTGATTTACCATGGCGTAACACAAAAGACCCTTATGCGATCTGGATCAGTGAAATAATGCTGCAACAAACGCGGGTGGAAACGGTGAAGGCGTACTATATCCGCTTTCTTGCCCGCTTTCCGGATGCCGTGTCGCTTGCGGCTGCCCCTGAGGCGGACGTTTTGAAGCTTTGGGAAGGGCTGGGCTATTACAGCCGAGCCCGCAACCTGCAAAAAGCGGCGAAGCAAATGGTGCAGTTTTATAACGGCAAGCTGCCGGGAACATACCGGGAGCTGTT
>JAQUXV010000241.1:0-2639 GCA_028692205.1 Eubacteriales bacterium | reverse complement strand
AGGGAGTAATCGTAACTGTGGTCGATCATCTCCCGCAGGCAATCCTCCGGGACAGTTCCATCCAGCGTAATGGTATTGCTGTAGGGCTGCTGTACCGGCGGGCAATGGTACCCGCGGCGGATGTGCTCCGGATAGGCGGCTCGCATCGCCTGCCCGTACACCGGATCGCAACGCAAGGTAACCCATGGGCGAACAAGAGAAATCTCCGCGAAAATCCGCTTGCCAATCCGCGCGCAAATCGGATCAGGCCCGAAAGGCATGTTCATATAGGCGCCTGTCTTACACAAGCAGTAATCCAGCACGTCCTGCGTATTCATCGGGAAAGCGGCTTGCGGGCAACATCGCTGTCTATGGCTGCCTGCGCTACAGCCTTCGCGACCGCGGGCCCAACACGCCGGTCGAACGCCTCGGGAAGGATATAATGAGGGTTCAGTTGATCCTCCGATACGAGCGAAGCGATGGCAAGCGACGCGGCCATTTTCATTTCTTCGTTGATGCAACGTGCGCGCACGTCCAGCGCGCCGCGGAAAATGCCGGGGAAAGCGAGCACGTTGTTGATCTGGTTTTCAAAATCGCTGCGACCGGTGCCTACGACCGCCGCGCCTGCGGCCAGCGCTTCTTCCGGGTCGATTTCCGGCACAGGATTGGCCATGGGGAACACGATGGCTCGATCCGCCATGGTGCGCACCATATCGCTGGTGAGCACATTGGGCACGGATACGCCGATAAAAACATCCGCGCCGCGAATCGCGTCGGCAAGGCCGCCGTGCAGCATTCTGCGGTTGGTAACGGCGGCCATGGCTTGTTGGGCCGGGTTCATTTTCTCGCGCCCTTCCACGACGATTCCGTGGTAGCCGATTAGAATTATTTCTCCAATGCCGAAACGAAGCAAATGTTTGGCAATCGCAATGCCGGCGGAACCGGCGCCGTTGATAACGCAGGTGATTTCCCCAATTTTCTTGCCGACCAGTTTCAGCGCGTTGAGCAGCGCGGCGGCTACCACCACGGCAGTTCCGTGCTGATCGTCATGGAAAACGGGAATATCGCAAAGCTCGTTTAACCGTCTTTCGATTTCGAAACAGCGGGGCGCGCTGATATCTTCCAGATTGATGCCCCCGAAGCTGCCTGAAAGCAGGTAGATGGATCGCACAAGCTCGTCCGTATCCTTGGTTTTCAGGCAGAGCGGAATCGCGTCCACACCGCCGAATTCCTTCATCAGCACGCATTTGCCTTCCATTACGGGCATACCGGCTTCCGGCCCGATGTCGCCCAGACCCAGCACCGCCGTACCGTCGGTAATGACGGCGACAAGGTTATGCCTTCGGGTCAGCTCGAAACTTTTTTCGACGTCGTCGCGGATGACCAGACACGGTTCAGCGACCCCGGGCGTATACGCGAGCGACAAATCCTCGCGATTATTAATGTGTACCCGAGGCGTAATTTCAAACTTTCCTTGCCACTCATAATGCTTTTCCAGGGCTTTTGCGCGAATGTCCATGAGGCCACGCTCCCGTTTGGTGTATTTGAATGATATTGTAGCATGTTTACGAAAATGTCGCAATGAGAAGCCTGCTTTTCCAGAACGGTAAATCGGTTTTTGCGGATGGCGAAAAGCGTTTGTCCGGGTTGCAATGTAGAGTGACTGTGGTATAATTTGCAAGAACCATAGGTGATGGAGGAGGATGGCATATGGAAAAAATGATCCGTGAACCGATCACACTGGATGTGAACCATATGATGAGCGACATCGTAGGTTTTCAGTACGGCGTTGATGCAAGCGAAGTGGATTCGATGGCGGAAGCGGCTGAAGCGGCACAGGCCGCTGTGGCGAAAAACCGCGGCACCGGTTGGCTGGGCTGGACGGAACTGCCCTATAACCAAAGCGAAATCGTAACGCAGATTGAAGCGGTTGCGGCGGATGTACGCAAGAATTTTGAATATTTTATCGTGCTTGGCATCGGCGGCAGCGCGCTGGGCCCCATCGCGGTACAGCAGGCGCTGAACCATCAGCGCTGGAACGACCTTCCCGCCGAGAAGCGCAACGGCCCCAAGTTTTATGTGGAAGACAACATCGACCCGGAGCGTATGGCGTCCCTGCTGGACGTGATCGATGTTAAACGCGCCTGCTTTAACATTATTACCAAGAGCGGCGCGACGGCCGAGACGATGAGCCAGTACCTGATCATTTCCGAGCTTTTAAAAAAGGAAGTCGGCACGGGCTGGCAGAAGCACATTATCGCCACGACCGACCATGAAAAGGGCAATCTGATTAAGCTGGCCAAGGAAGAAGGGTTTGAACTCTTCTATATTCCGGACGGCGTCGGCGGACGCTTCAGCGAGCTTACGCCGGTTGGGCTTTTGCCCGCTGCGGTGTGCGGCATCGATATCCGCGCGATGCTGGAAGGCGCGGCTGCCATGGACAAACGCTGCAAAAACGCTGATGTGTGGGAAAATCCCGCGCTGCTGGAAGCGGTGCTGCAGTACCTTGCTATGGAAGAACGGCATGAAAACATTCAGGTTGTTATGCCGTATGCCGACAGCCTGAAATACATGGCGGACTGGTTTTGCCAGCTTTGGGCGGAAAGCCTCGGCAAAAATGTGACCCGCAAGGGCATGGCCGTCAACTGCGGACAAACGCC
>JAQUXV010000240.1 GCA_028692205.1 Eubacteriales bacterium | reverse complement strand
TTCGCTGTCGGCGCTGTTGGAGAAGTGATCGGAATAATACATGTTCACCAGCAGGCTCTTGTCGCTGATGGAACCGGTGATGTTGGAGATGCCGTCGCCGCCGGTGAACTTAACATCCATGCCCAGCTCGTTGGCCTGCGTAAGGATGTAGCTGGCAGCGTCGCCGTAGTACGCGAGGAAGATCACTTCCGCGCCGGAATTCTTGATGTTGGTCAGCTGCGTTTTGTAATCCACGTCTTTATCCGCGGACGCCTCTTCGGCCACAACTTCCATGCCCTGCGCCTTGGCTTCTTCCACAAAGGCGTCCTTCAGGCCGACGCTGTATTCGTCGCCGTTTTTATACATAGCGGCAACCTTAGTGGCTTTCAGTTCCTGAGCGGTGAAGTCCGCCATTACCCGGCCCTGGAAGGGATCCAGGAAGCAGGTGCGGAACACGTTGGGGCGGTCGGTGGTGATGTAGTACGCCGTAGCGGAAGCGGTGATCAGCGGGATGCCGTCTGCAGCGGCCAAATCGGCGGCAGCGTCGGTAGCGCCGGTGAGCACGGGGCCAAGGATAGCGCAAACGCCATCGTTCTGCACCAGTTTGTTATAGGCGTTGGCCGCTTTATCGGGCGAGCCTTCGCTGTCTTCCCAGAGCATTTCCACCTGCTGGCCGTTAATGCCGCCGGCGGCGTTAAGCTCGCTGATGTACAGGTCGACACCGTTTTTAACGCCTACGCCATACATCGCGTACGGACCGGTAAGCACGCCGATACCACCGATTTTGATGGTGTCCTCGGCCATTGCGGGCAGAACAAAACTGATTGCCATTGCAAGCGTAAGGGCAAGCGCGACGATCTTTTTCATGTTTCTTTATCCTCCTGTTTTTTCGATGCCAACATCAGAGTGGCCTTCCTCTGGATGCAATTTTCATTATAGCGGGTTTCCCTAACACAGGCAAGCAAAAAACAGTGTTTGCACATTACAATTTATCGCGTTAACAGTTTACAGCGTTCATTGCCGGTCAACGGGGCAAAGATACGGCTCGTTTGCCGTTTCCTCAATAATTGAACCGCCCAGGCACACATCCCCCTGATAGAGCACCACGCTTTGCCCGGGCGTTACCGCGCGCTGCGGCTCATCCGCCGTCAGGCACAGCGAAGCGCCGGAAACCACCGCCGTCACCGGTTGATCCGGCTGACGATAGCGATATTTCGCCATACAGCGGAAGGGTTCCCCCTCCGGCACAGGCGCATGGTCGGCAACCCATGTAATCTGGGATGCGCGCGCGTATCGAGTGAAAAGCCTTGGGCTGTCCCCGCCCTGCGCAACCACCAGCACGTTGTTTTTCAAATCCTTATCCACAACGAACCAGCTTCGTCCGTCGCCTCCGCCGCCGATGCCCAGCCCCTTGCGCTGCCCCAGCGTATAATATGCAAGGCCGATATGCCTGCCCACTTTACAGCCGTCCTCGGTTCGCATATCCCCCGCTTTCAGCGGCAGATAGTTTTGCAAAAACTGGCGGAAATTACGCTCGCCGATGAAGCAGACACCGGTGGAATCCTTTTTACGGCTGACCGGCAAGCCGTTTTCCTCCGCGATGGCGCGCACCTGCGCCTTCGTCATTCCGCCGACGGGAAACATCGCCCTGGCCAGTTGGTGTTCCTTGAGCATGTAAAGAAAATAGCTCTGGTCCTTGTTCGCGTCCACGCCGCGCAGCAGCACGGGATGCCCGTCCCTCGTTTCCGTACGCACAAAATGGCCGGTCGCCATGCGTTCGGCGCCCAACTTCAGCGCGAAATCCAAAAACGCCTTAAACTTGATTTCCCGGTTGCACAGCACGTCCGGGTTCGGTGTTCTGCCCTTTTTATATTCCGATAAAAAGTCGCTGAAAACACGATCCCAGTATTCTTTTTGAAAGTTTACGGCGTAACAGGGAATATCAATGACTGCGCAAACATCCTGCACGTCCTGCCAGTCCTGTGTGGAGGTGCAGACGCCGTTTTCATCTTTCTCGTCCCAGTTTTTCATAAACACGCCGACAACGTCGTAGCCCTGCTGCTTCAGCAGCAGCGCCGCCACGGAGGAGTCCACCCCGCCGGACATGCCAACAACGATTCTTTCCATTCCTGCTCCGTTTCAAATGATTGATAAACGCTGCAAGGCAATCAGCCTTGTTCCGCCCGCAGCGGCTTTTACCCGTTATAAGGCTCTGTCAGGCTTCAATTTCCGGTTCAAGCCGGTTCAGCACCGCATCCAGCACATCCGCCGCCACGGTGTCCACATCCTGCTCGCCGTCCACCACCAGGAAGCGTTTGGGGTTGTCGTGAATCAGCTTCTCATACGCATCCTGCACACGGGCATGGAAAGCGCCGTCCTGAATTTCAATTCTATCCAGTGTTGAAGCGCTGTGACGCCGTTTAAGGGCGTGGCGGTAATCCATTTTCAGGTACACAGTCGCATCGGGCAGCATATCCCCTATTGCCGGCGCGTTGATCTGGCTTACCACGTCGGTGCCCAGCTCACGCCCAGCGCCCTGGTAAGCAATGGAACTGTCCACAAAGCGATCACACAGCACCAGCATTCCGCGTTCCACCGCGGGACGGATAACCTCGAACACGTGCTGCGCGCGCGAAGCGGCATACAGCAGCGCCTCGCAGGCCGCGCACATCTCCATATGGTCCGGCGTCAGTACGGTATGGCGAATTTCTTCGCTGATCTCGCAACCGCCGGGTTCGCGCGTACGAAGAACGCTGAAGCCGTAATCTCTCAGGTTCTTTTCCAGCAGATCGACCTGTGTGGTTTTTCCGCTTCCGTCCATTCCTTCCACCGACAGGAAAAAGCCTCGCGGCGCAGATGTCGCCGGGCAGAGAAACGCGCGCAGCGATTCCGTATCCGGCACAACGTGGGTCGCGCCCGCCTCATACAACTCTTCCTCGGTGCCAAAGCCATACCCCGCGCCGATTGCGTCGATATGGTTCTGCACCGCGCCTTCCATATCATAAAAGCGGTCGCCTACCATCGCGGCGTGCTCATAGCGCTCCGGCAGCGCGCGCCGGATCAGCTCCGGCTTATTAACAACGCGCTCGTTGTCCTCTTCCGTAATAATCCGGTCAAAATAGTGCGTAAGTCCGAAATGGTTCAAGATCGCCATGGCGGGCCGCACCGGCTTGCTGGTGGCCAACGCGACATACACGCCGCCCTCGTGCAGCATTTTCAGAATACTGCGGATATTCGGGTACACCGTATACTGGTACATACCCTCGCGGTTGAAATATTCAACATAATAATCAATCGCCGTATGCGCCTGCTCGTACGGCAGGCCGAGAATCCCCTGCAGCGAATCCATCAGCGGAGGCCCGATCACCCGACGCAGGTTAACCCCCACGGGAATCTCGGCTTCCACCTGCTGAAGCGCATGCAGCATCGACTGAATGATTCCCTGCTCCGAGTTGGTCAGCGTCCCGTCCAGATCAAACAGAACCGCATCGTATGGAAAGTTATGCACGTTACCCATGCTCCTTTTTCGATAATCGGTTTCAACAATTCTTTATTTAACGCAGAGCAGGCCGTTGGCTCCGCCCGGCCCAAACAGCCGTTCCGGCTGCGTTTGCTCCAAAAGTTCCACGATCCGGGGGGTTATCTCGTCCCCCGGCGTCAGCCATGCGACGCCCGGCGGGTAACGGCCCACGCACGCCGCGCTCACGCGGCCAACCGCCTCGGAAAGCGGAACCCTCTCGTTATCTGCGAAAGCGGCTTCCCCGATCGGCATCCGCCTAACCGGCCACGTTTCGGGGTAGATTGGCGTTTCCGCCGTTTCCATTGGTGTCGCGTCCAGGGTTCGCAGCGCTTTCAACAGCCGTTTCAACCGTGCGGGGCCGTCGATCAGGGACAGGATGCACACCACATGACGCGCGTCGCACATTTCCACATCCAGCCCGCGCACCTCCAACTGTTTCTGTAGCGTTGCGCCGCCCTGCGGCGCGGCAAGCACCAGCCGAAGCCGATCGTACCCCATACCCTCGGGCGCGTCACGCTGATTGTCCGCGTAGCCCAGTTCCGCCGCCTGCGTGCGAAACCGCTCCATAGCCGAAGCCAGCTTTTCGCATGCCGCCTTCCCGTGCAGATCCATCCATGCACGCGCGTCGTCCAGCGACAGCATAATGGTAAACGGCGGGCTGCTGGTTTGCACCATGCGCAGCCTGTTGCGCAGGCGTTCCGCGTCCACGCCCCGCATGGCGTGCAGCCAAGCCCCCGGCGTAAGCACAGGCACCGTTTTATGCGCCGACTGTACAAACAAATCCGCCCCGCACGCGCCCGCGTTGGGAATGTCCTCGCGCCAGTTGAAGTACGCGCCGTGCGCTTCGTCACATAGAAGCAGCTTTCCCCTTGCATGCGTTTCCTGCGCGATGGAAGGCAAATCGGACAGCAAGCCGTAATAATCGCTGTGCAGCGCCAGCGCGGCCACCGCTTGCGGGTGCTCGTCCAACGCGCGCGCGTATGCCTGCGGCGTGGTGTACAGCCGCCCCTCCGGCGTAAAAGAAGGCGAAGCGAACACTGGCGATAGCCCCGCCGTTGCGCATAGATTGAGGCAGCTCAGGTGAACGTTTCTCGGTAAAACCACCGTGTCGCCACGTTTGCAGGCATACAAAAGCATCGCGTGCAGCCCTGCGGTGGAACCGCACGGCGTCAGCAGCGTGTTTTCCGCTCCCGCACTGATCGCCATCAGCTTTTCCGCCTCGGCAATCGCGCCGACCGGATGATACAGGTCGTCGGTCACAGGCAGTTCCGTCGTATCCAGTTGATAGACCGAAGAAAGCCGGAACGGCGCCCGGCCCTGCGCGGCAGGCATATGCAGCGATGTGCGGCCTGCTGTG
>JAQUXV010000239.1 GCA_028692205.1 Eubacteriales bacterium | reverse complement strand
AGGCTGCGCGCCATCTGGTTTGGATGAAAATCCAGATCCTTGGCGATTTGGCGAACGCGCTTGCGCACTTCCTCGGAGATGCGCGGGTTATCGCGCAGCGCGCGGCTGACGGTTGAGGGCGATACTTCCGCGAGCCTTGCGACGTCTTTAATGGTTGCCTTTGTAGCCATAACCCGCCTCCTTTGAGAGCGTTGCGGTTCCAAATCCTGTACGCATTCAATCGGACAAACAACGGCTCGAGCCGTTAAGACCTGTCACGGTATTCACATAGTATTCTGCGGCGTTTTCCGGTTTTTCCGGGATTTGGTTTCCCTTTTTACGCCGGACGCGTAAACACTAGCGGGTCGTGATGCGGCAGAGGATGGGAAATCGCGTTCGATTGAGAAAAAAGTACGGTTGCCGGTGTCTTGCCAAACGAATGTGCAAACGTTTGGACTATTGCATAATAGCGTTTCATGGCCGGATTGTCAAGCGGTGGCGCCCGCGGTTGTATGCGGCGCGGGGAGAGGCCGCCGGTAAAAAGCAGGCGCGTCTGCGGGTTACGGAGGGTATTTGGTGGGCTTTTACCGTCCCGTTCGGCTTGACATCGATAGGGCTACCTTTTATAATAAGTACGAACATTTGCAACCGCCCGCGCCTGTAACGGGGGCAGCCGCGCACAGGATTGGGCGCGTTTTTCCATGGCTGCCGCATAACCGGCGGCCGGCCGCGAACATCGCCGCGCAACGCATCCCGGGCGGAACGCGGCAGCAAGAAATAAGGAGAGATCGAACATGACCATCCAAGAGCTTGAGGCTACCTGCAAGCAGGTCCGGCGGGACATCATCAACATGACCGCCGACGCGGGTTCCGGCCACCCCGGCGGCTCCCTGTCCGTTACGGAGATACTGGTCGCCCTGTACTTTGCCAAAATGAACATCGACCCCCACAACCCCAAGGCCCCGAACCGCGACCGTCTGGTGCTTTCCAAGGGGCATGCGACGCCCGCGCTGTACGGCGTGCTGGGCCGCAGGGGCTATTTCCCTGTTGAGGAGTTCAAAAATTTCCGCCAGCTGCACAGCCCCCTGCAGGGCCACCCCGACATGAAGAAATGTGTGGGCGTGGACGCCTCCACAGGTTCGCTTGGGCAGGGCGCTTCCATTGCCACGGGCATGGCGCTGGGCGCCCGCCAGACCGGCAACCCCTGCCATGTTTACGCGGTGCTGGGCGACGGCGAATGCCAGGAAGGCCTGATCTGGGAGGCTTCCATGGCCGCGGCGCATTACAAGCTGAGCAACCTGACCTTTGTTTTGGATAACAACGGGCTGCAAATCGACGGCAGCAACTGCCAGGTGATGAGCCTTGGAGATATCCACGCGAAATTTGCCGCTTTCGGCTTCAACGTAATCGAAGTGAAGGACGGCAACGATATCAGCCAGGTGCTGGCGGCGCTCAACCAGCCCCCCGTGGAAGGCAAACCCACCTGCATCATCTGCCACACGGTGAAGGGCAAAGGCGTTTCCTTTATGGAAAATCAGGTCGGCTGGCACGGCAAAGCCCCGAACGAAGAACAGCGCGTGCAGGCGCTTAAGGAATTGGAGGCGTAACCATGAGTGAGAAGAAAGCCACCCGAGTCGCCTATGGCGAAACGCTCGCGGAAATGGGAAAAACAAACGATAAAATCGTAGTGCTGGATGCGGACCTGGCTTCCGCAACCATGACGAAATACTTCAAGGATGCGTTTCCCGACCGGCATTTTGAATGCGGCATTGCCGAAGCCGACCTGGTCGATCTGGGCGTGGGCATGAGCACCATGGGGCTGATTCCCTTCTGCTCCACGTTTGCGGTGTTTGTAGGCCGTTGCTTCGAGCAGGTTCGTAACTCCGTGTGCTATCCGCATAACAACGTGAAGCTCGCCTTCACCCACGCCGGTCTGACCGTCGGCGAGGACGGCGGCAGCCACCAGGCGATTGAGGACGTAGCGCTGATGCGCGCGCTCCCCGGCATGACGGTGATCGCCCCCTGCGACGCCAACGAGACCCGCAAGGCCGTGATGGCCGCCGCGGAGATCGACGGCCCCGTATACCTGCGCCTTGCGCGCCTGCCCACCGCGGTTTTTGAGGATATGCCCTTTACCGTCGGCAAGGGAAATGTGATCCGCGAAGGCAGCGACGCGGTGATCTTCACTTACGGCACCATGGTGGAAGTGTCGCTGGATGCGGCGGATCTGCTGGTGCATAAGGGCATCAACGCGGCCGTGGTGAACATGCACACCATCAAACCGCTGGACGAGGAACTGGTGAAAACGTACGCCGCCAAGTGCAAGAACGTCTTTACCGTCGAGGAACACAATGTGATCGGCGGCCTGGGCGACGCCGTGGCTTCGGTTATCGCCGGAAACGTTGCCTGCCGCTTCAAAAAGATCGGCGTGGAAGACCGTTTCGGCCAGTCCGGCAAACCCATGGATGTGCTGCGCGAGTATGGCCTGTGCGCCGACCAGATCGCGGAAAAGATGATTACGGTCATCGAATAATCTCACTTGCTTTTCGGGCGGCGAAGGCATCGGCCTTCGCCGCTTTTCGCTTGCTTTTCATGGAAAGACGGGGTATGATCAGGGTATAAAAACATCCCCCGCGGTTGAACGACCGGGAAAGGAGCGGTATGAATACCACCGAAGCAATCCGCGCGCGCAGAAGCGTGCGTAAGTATCAGGCGGGAAAAACCATCCCGCAGGAACATCTGGATTTGATGCTTGAAGCGGCCATGTGCGCGCCGAGCGCCTGCAACTCCCGCCCGTGGGAGTTTATCGTGGTGGAAAATGACGAGCTGAAGAGAAGCATTTCCAAGGCGCATCCCTATTGCCGCTCCCTGCCGGACGCGGCTGCGGCCATTGTGGTATGCGGCATTCCGGAAGCGCTGCCCAACGCGCCGGGCGAAGGCTACTGGCCGCAGGACTGCGCCGCCGCGACGCAGAACATCCTGCTGCAGGCGACCGAACTGGGATACGGCACCTGCTGGTGCGGCGTATACCCCGATCAGGCGCGGGCCTTGGCAATCGGCAAACTGCTGGGAACCGACAAAACGCCCTTTAACATCATCATTGTCGGCGTGCCCGGCGAAACGCCCGCTCAGCGCGGTTTTTACGACCGGCAGCGCGTGCGTTACATACGATAAACAGATACCGTAATCATAACCATAAAGGAGAACGGCATGGTAATCGAGGCGCTTGCGCAGGACTTCAGTATTTGCAAGGTAGCCGACTCTTCACAGATCGATCTGAACAATCCGTTTTGTTTTGTGGGCAGAACGGATGCGGAGCTTTCGCTGGTTTGCCAAACGGAGCACACGCCGCGGGAAACCCTTGCGAGGGAAGACGGTTTTCGCGCCTTTCGCGTGGGGGAGAACATGCCGTTTTCACTGGTCGGCATTCTGGCGCGGATTACGGGAATCCTTGCGGATCATGGCATTTCGGTTTTCGCGGTTTCCACCTTCGATACGGATTACGTGCTGGTGAAAGCGCAACGGTTTTCCGGGGCGCTTGGCGCGCTGGAGGCGGAAGGCTATATTGTGCGCTCTCTCTGACCGGCTTTTGCGAGCGGCGCAGAAAAAGAAGTTGACAACGCGGGGGAAAACCGATAGAATAAGCTTTGTCTGGACGAGGCTGTGCGGACATGCGGGTGTAACTCAATGGTAGAGTTCCAGCTTCCCAAGCTGGTTACGTGGGTTCGATTCCCATCACCCGCTCCAACCGCATGCAACGAACTGACAATATCGTCACCAAATAAGGAGGAACAAACCATGGCCAAGGCACATTTTGAACGCACCAAGCCGCACGTAAACATCGGCACCATCGGTCACGTCGACCACGGCAAGACGACGCTGACGGCCGCCATCACCATGACGCTGGCGCAGTTGGGCGAAGCGAAGGCGATGCGGTATGAGGATATCGATAAAGCGCCGGAAGAGAAGGCGCGCGGTATCACGATTAACACGGCCCACGTGGAATACGAGACCCCCAAGCGCCACTATGCGCACGTGGACTGCCCGGGCCACGCCGACTATGTAAAGAACATGATCACCGGCGCCGCGCAGATGGACGGCGCGATCCTGGTGGTTTCCGCGCCGGACGGCCCGATGCCGCAGACCCGCGAGCACATCGTGCTGGCCCGTCAGGTAGGCGTGCCCTACATCGTCGTGTTCATGAACAAGACGGACATGATGGACGATCCGGAACTGCTGGAACTGGTAGAGATGGAAATTCGCGAACTGCTTGCGCAGTACGAGTTCCCCGCCGACGACATTCCGTTTGTGAAGGGCTCCGCGCTGAAGGCGCTTGAGTACCTGCAGAACGGCGGCACCGACGTAAAGAACGCGCCGGAGTGCAAATGCATCTTCGAGCTGATGGACGCTGTTGACAGCTACATCCCCGATCCGGAACGCGCGACCGACCAGCCGTTCCTGATGCCCGTTGAGGACGTTATGACCATCACGGGCCGCGGCACCGTTGCGACGGGCCGTGTTGAGCGCGGTATTGCCAAAGTCGGCGACACCGTAGAGGTTGTCGGCCTGATGGAGAAGCCCCGTTCCACCGTTATCACGGGTCTGGAAATGTTCCGCAAAACGCTGGACATGGCCGAAGCCGGCGACAACGTGGGCGCTCTGCTCCGCGGCGTGCAGCGTAACGAAATCGAGCGCGGCCAGGTGCTGGCGAAGCCCGGCAGCATCCACCCGCACACGCACTTCATCGGTCAGGTTTACGTACTGACCAAGGAAGAGGGCGGCCGTCATACCCCGTTCTTCAACGGCTATCGTCCGCAGTTCTACTTCCGTACCACCGACGTAACGGGCGACATCAAGCTGCCTGACGGCGTTGAGATGGTTATGCCCGGCGACCATATCGACATGGAAATCAAGCTGAT
>JAQUXV010000238.1 GCA_028692205.1 Eubacteriales bacterium | reverse complement strand
CGCTCGTTGGCCAGCAAAGTGTTGCCGGTGCGGCGGCACCACGCGCCGATATCCTTGGCGAAGCCGGGGTCGGAGGCGGAAACTTCCATCACCTCGCCGGGCTTCATGGTTTTCATGGTTTCAAACACCTTCATGATCGGGCCGGGGCACTGCATGCCGCTGCAATCGATGCGCATGGAGGCGGAGGGGGCTTCGATGTCGGCGGTGCGTCCGCTGTCGGCCACGGCGGCGTTGGCGGACGTATCGGTTTCGACTTCCTCATAATGGGTGGTCTGGTAGAAGCGTGCGCCGCCCGGATAGATGGACACGTTCTTGAACCCGTGCTGCTTCAGAATGCGCGCGGCGTTGTACGCGCGCACGCCAATGGCGCAGAACACGATGATTTCCTTGTTTTTAGCGGCTTCCAGCTCCGAAAGGCGGTCACGAATCTGCCCCAGCGGAATATGCACCGCGCCCGGCACCGAGAAGGCCAGCAGCTCCACATCCTCGCGCACGTCCAGCAGCACCGCGTCGGGCTTTTTATCCGGCGCGTCCCACGGCTCCACGCCCACCAGCCCGTCCAACACGTTGCGGGCCACGAAGCCCGCCATGTTCACCGGGTCTTTGGCGGAGGAGAAGGGCGGCGCGTAGGCCAGCTCCAGCTCGGACAGGTCCACCACGCTGCCGCCCAGCCGCTGGGTGGTGGCGATGGTATCGATGCGTTTGTCCACACCCTCGCGGCCCACGATCTGCGCGCCAAAAATCTGCTTGCCGTCGGGCGAGAACAGAAGCTTAATGGTCATGGGCGTTGCGCCGGGGTAGTAACCGGCGTGCGAGTTCTGGGTAATGGTAACGGTTTTATAATCGCGGTCGCGCTCCATGCCGCGCTTTTGCAGCGTGCGCTCGTTGGCGCCGGTGCTGGCGGCGGTCAGGTCGAACACCTTCACCACGGAGGTGCCCTGCGAGCCCTTGTATTCCTCGTTGGCGCCCGCAATGTTATCGGCGGCGATGCGGCCCTGCTTGTTGGCAGGCCCGGCCAGCGGGATCATGGTGCGGCCTTTGAACACATAGTCCGTCACCTCGATCACGTCGCCCACGGCGTACACGTTCGGGTCGGAAGTGCGCAGATGCTCATCCACCACAATGCCGCCGCGGGCGTTCAGCTCCAGCCCGGCTGCTTTGGCAATCTGGCTGTTGGGCCGTACGCCGATGGCAAGGATGATCAGCCCGGCGGTAAGCGACTTGCCGCTCTTGAGCTTCACCGTTACCTGATCGTCGACCGCCGTGAACGAATCCACGCCGTCGCCCAGCAGCAGGTTGACGCCGTTCTGGCGGATGTTCTCGTGAAGGGGCTGCGCCATCTCATAGTCCAGCGGCGCCATCACCTGATTGAGCATTTCCACCAGCGATACCGTAAGGCCGGCGTGCTTCAGGTTTTCCGCCATTTCCAGCCCGATGAAACCGCCGCCCACAACGACTGCGGAGGTCAGGTTGTTTTCGGTAATCAGCGTGCGGATATCGTCGGCGTCCGGCACGGTCCACAGCGAGCGGATGCGCGGATGGTCAATCCCGGGGATGGGCGGGCGAAGGGGCGAAGAACCGGTGGAAATCACCAGCGTATCGTACGGCTCCTCGTAGGTTTCGCCGGTTTCCACGCGCTTAACGGTTACGGTTTTCTTTTCGCGGTCGATGGAAACGACCTCGTTTTTCACCCGCACGTCTACCTTGAACTTCTGCTTCATCGCTTCGGGGGTTTGCAAAAGCAGGGCGCTCCGGGATTTGATCACGTCGCCGACGTGATAGGGTAGGCCGCAGTTGGCGTAGGAAATATATGCGCCGCGTTCCAGCAGCACAATTTCCGCTTCCTCGTCCAGCCTGCGCAGGCGCGCAGCGCAGCTTGCGCCGCCCGCAACGCCGCCGATGATGACAACCTTTTTACTCATGGCTTGCTCCTTCGGTACGGTATCGTACAGTTTCTAAAAATCGGGCCGTTTCCATTTACTCAGGCAAAAAATCCCGCCCCACATGGAGCGGGATTGTAAACGGACAGGTTACACTTCCGCCATCCACAGCCCGTGGAGGTTGCAGTAGGCGTAAGCGGCCAGCGGTTTTTCCCCGGCCAGCTTGAACACGGCCTTGGGCTCGTCGCCCGGGTTAAGGCATTTGCGCTGCCCGCCCTTGTCGGTGTGCAGGTATACCCACTGGATGGAGTGTTCCTCCGTCATCGGGTGGGGAACGGAACCGACCTTTACGGTTACGGTGTCGCCTTCGATTTCAATTACGGGTACGTGCTTTTCCTTGCTGGCGTCCACGCTGCCGGGGACCAGCTCGGTCATATGATCGCCGCAGCAGGTAAGCGGCGCGCCGGAGTCGTGAATCATGCCGACCAGATTACCGCAATGTTTGCAAACGAAGAAACGGATTCCACACATAATGTTACCCTCCTGTCAGGTATGTCTGAGGTTTGCACCTCTTGGTTACAATTCCTGTCAACATTTACTATACCGCATAATACAGGGGGGTGAAACCGTTTTTAAGAAATTTCGTGAAGAAAAAAACGAAAATCGGCAGACATTGGTTTCGTCTGCCGATCAGGCCGATAGCTGACCCGTTTTCGGAGTGGTAACGGAGGCTCAAAAACCGCTGAGGGCTGTTGTGCCGTCCTGATTTTTCAATGGTTTCATCGCAGCCGGTTCCACGGCGCATACCGGCTGGCTTCGCCTGCCCCAAAGGGTTTGTTTACGGCTTGCCGGGCACCGTTGGGAGGCTCGCTTCGGCTTGAGCTTCATACGAAGCAAAAGAAGCATCGAAAGCCACCTTCTTGGAAGGACAGCCGGCAAACGGCGGTTTTGTCTGCCGCTTCAGCCTGCTTCCCACTGTGACAATAACGTTCGCATCCAGCTTTCCACATCCATGCCGTAGGCGGCCCGCAGGTTTTCGCCGGACAGGGTTTCCGCCGCGTTTCCGGCGGCGATTGCGCGCCCCCGGTCCAGCAGCAGCGCGCTCGTGCCGTACTTGCGCGCCAGCGACAGATCGTGTACCACGGTCACGGCAGCGCGGCCCGGTTTCGCCAGCCAGCCCCGGATCAGATCGAAAATCTGTTTCTGGTATTTCAAATCCAGATGGTTGGTGGGTTCGTCCAACAGGAGCAGGCTCGGCTCCTGCGCGAACACCTGCGCCAGAAATGCCCGCTGCAGCTCGCCGCCGGACAGGGTGAGCGCCGAATGCTTCCGGTACGCCTCCATCCCGGTAAAGGCGAGCGCGTCGCGCACGGCGCGTTCATCCGCTTCGTTATGGCCGGAAAACGCGCCGGAATAAGCGTAGCGGCCCATGCGCACAATCTCCTCCACCGTAAAGGCGTAGCTTACGGACTGCCGCTGGTTCAGCGTTCCCATCAGGCGCGCCCTCGCGCGGGGCTTCATGCGCCGGGCATCCTGCCCGTTCAGGAACACGCTGCCCGTATAGGGCACGCCCTGCGCGACCGCCCCCAGCACCGTGCTCTTGCCCGCGCCGTTGGGGCCCGCAATCATCAGCCAGTCGCCTGCCTGCACCGAAAAGCTGATGCCGTCCGCCACGCACAGCGCGCCGTAATGTACGGAAAGGTTGCGAACCTCAAGCATGGACATCCCCCTTTCGGGCCCGGTAGAAGATGACCACAAACGCGACCGCGCCGATCAGCGAGGTCACCACGCCGATGGGCAGTTCAACGGGGTTGAGCAGCACGCGCGCCGCCAGATCGGACAGCATCAGGAAGATCGCGCCGCCGAACAGCGCCGCGGGCATCAGCCGCCGATGGTTGGGCCCAACGATCAGCCGCGCCATGTGCGGGGTTACCAGCCCCACAAACGCGATGGTGCCGCCGATGGACACGCATACGCCGATCAGCGCCGATACGCAGATCAGCAGCGTCAGCTTTACCCGCTTCACGTCCACGCCCACGCCGCGGGCGTTGTCCTCGCCGATGGCGAAGGCGTTCAGCTCCCGCGACAGGCTTAGAATGATTCCGCCGAAAACCAGCAGCGCGCCCAGCAGAATCAGCGCGTTCACATAATCGCTGCCCTGCAGGCTGCCCATCGTCCAGAAGGTGATGCTGCGCACCTTTTCGCTCCTGAAGGTGACAATCAGGCTGATGATGCTGGAAACAAACATGGACCACACCACGCCGACCAGGATGATGGTGTTGGTAGAAAGCGAGCCGTCCAGCCGGTAGCTGAGCGACAGGATCACCACCAGCGAGACGAACCCGAACGCGATGGCCATGAGCATGGTGCCCGCGAAGGGCAGCCCCGGAAACGTAACACCAAACGCGATCGCCACCACCGCCCCCAGCGACGCGCCGGACGACACGCCCAGCGTGGAGCCGTCGGCCAGCGGATTGCGAAGCAGGCCCTGCATCGCTCCGCCGCACAGGGAGAGCGCCGCTCCCGTGAGCGCCACGCACAACACGCGCGGCAGCCGCACCGCGAGGAGGATCGCGGAGGACACGCCTTCCGGCTGAGGCAGTCCGAACACCGCGTTCCAGATTACCCGCGCGGTTACGGCGGGGGAAAGCGCCACGCTGCCTACGCAAACGCATAAAAGCATCGTCGCGAGCGTCGCCGCGGCGAGCAGAATAATTTTTAGCGGGCGAAAGCCTTCGCGCGTACCTTTCAAGTTGCGTCCCCTTTCTTGGGTATCGATTCGGGTCTTTCCGTCCACGGCGCGCCGCGCGCGGAAAGACCCGGGCAAACGCTGAAGAATCCCTCTGCCGCGAAAATCATCAGGAGGTTATTTCAGCGTGAACAATCGTCAGGAAGCGGCTTTCTCCCCAAGAGATTCCACAATAAAATCGTTCAGCAGCTTCGCGCCGTCGTCCAGCCTCGGGCCGGGACGCGTCAGCTCGTTATCGGGCAGGTTCAGAATATCGCCGTTTTTCACCGCCGTAATCGTCTGCC
>JAQUXV010000237.1 GCA_028692205.1 Eubacteriales bacterium | reverse complement strand
TCGGCTGCGCGGTCGGCAAACGCAAACTGGAAGACGTGGTAAAACAGATGCTGCCGCTGTACGCGGTAATGATTACGGGCCTGATGCTGGTCACCTATGTGCCCTTCTTTACCACCTGGATTCCGACATTACTCGGATACATGAAATAACCGCGTGGGGAAACCGTACCCACCGGCATACACAGGAGTGTTGTAACATGGAGCTTACCCTACCTTCCCTTCTTCATCCCGCGCCATGGCAGCAGGCGGAAATTCGCCTGCCCGGCTACGATCTTACCGCGGTGCGGCAGGCAACCGCCGCCGCGCCCACCTGGGTGCATTTCGGCGCGGGCAATATTTTCCGGGGCTTTATCGCCATGCTTTCGCAGCGGATGCTGCAATCGGGGCTGACCCATACAGGCGTCATCGCCGCCGAGACGTTCGATTTTGATATCGTCACCCGCGTTTACGCGCCGCACGACCTGCTTTCGCTGGTGGTGGGGCTGCACGCGGACGGGCAGATGGACCGGGAGGTGCTTGGCAGCATCACCGAGGCGCTGCGCACCGACGACGCGGCGCAGCTGAAACGTCTGTTTGCCGTCTTTGCCGCGCCGACGCTGCAAATGGCCAGTTTTACCATTACCGAAAAGGGCTATGCGGTTCGCGATCTGGCAGGCGAGCCCACCGGTATCGTGAAAGAGGATATCGAGGCGGGCCCCGAACACGCCCGACACGCCATGAGCGTGGTTACGGCGCTGCTGCTGCACCGCTACCGCGCAGGCGCGGCCCCCATCGCCATGGTGAGCATGGATAACTGCTCCCATAACGGCGAAAAGCTGCAGTCCGCAGTCGTTTTTCTGGCCGAAGGCTGGGTGAGAAACGGCTTTGCGGACAAGGGTTTCCTTGCCTACCTGCAGGATCCAGCCCGCGTATCGTTCCCCTGGAGCATGATCGACAAAATCACCCCGCGCCCCGCCGAGGCGGTGGAAAAGGCGCTGGAAGCGCTGGGCGTGGAGGGCGTGGCCCCCATCGTGACCGGCAGGGGCACCTATATCGCCCCCTTCGTGAACGCCGAAATTCCGCAATATCTGGTGGTTGAGGATGCTTTTCCCGCCGGGCGGCCCCCGCTGGAAAAGGTGGGCGTATACATGACCACGCGCGACACGGTCAACCGCGTTGAACGCATGAAGGTGACCACCTGCCTGAACCCGCTGCACACCGCGCTGGCGGTTTACGGATGCCTGCTGGGCTATACCTCCATCGCGGATGAAATGCGCGATCCCGAACTGACGTCGCTTATCCGGCATATCGGATATGACGAGAGCATGCCCGTGGTTACCGACCCAGGCATCCTGAACCCCCGCGATTTTCTGAACGAGGTGCTTACCCAGCGCTTCCCCAACCCGTTCATCCCCGATACGCCCCAGCGAATCGCCACCGACACCAGCCAGAAAATCGCCATCCGCTATGGCGAAACCATCAAGGCCTATCTGGCTTCGGATACGCTGAACGTGCGAAGCCTGACTTTTATCCCGCTGGCGCTGGCCGGGTGGCTGCGCTACCTGCTGGGGGTGGACGATGCGCTGAACCCGTTTGAACGTTCCGGCGACCCGCTGTTGGCAGAGCTTACCACGCAGCTGGAAGGCATCGCCGTCGGCAGCCCGGAAACCGCCACAGGCAAGCTTGCGCCCATCCTGTCCAACGAATTGCTTTTCGGTGTAGACCTGTGCAAAGCGGGGCTGGCCGATAAAGTGGAAGGCATGTTCCGGGAGTTGATCGCGGGCAAGGGTGCGATTCGCGCGACGCTTCGGAAATACACCGGCGCGTGAACCGCCGCCTGACAGGCCCAACCTGAACCGGGGAGGAACCACTCATGAAACCGTTTATGAACGAAGATTTTCTGTTATCCAGCGAAACGGCGCGGAAGTTGTACCACCAGTACGCGGAGCCGTGCCCGATTTTCGATTACCATTGCCATCTCTCGCCGGCGGACATTGCCGATAACATCCGTTTCCGCAATGTGGGACAGTTGTTTCTGGCAGGCGATCATTACAAATGGCGCGGCATGAGCGCCTACGGCTACGATAACGCCTTCATCCGCACGTCGGACGATTACGATCGCTTTATGGCCTATGCCAAAGCCATGCCGATGATGATGGGGAACCCCCTTTACCATTGGACGCATCTGGAGTTAAAGCGGGTGTTCGGCATCACGGAACCGCTGTGCGAGGCAAACGCGCAGGCCGTATGGGAAAAAGCCAACGCGATGCTTGAGCGGAACGATTACCGTGCCCGCGGGCTGATAGAGCGTTTTCACGTCAAGGTGCTGTGTACCACCGACGATCCCGCCGATACGCTGAACGACCATGAGCGCATCGCCGCCGACACGGATTTTCACACCAAAGTACTGCCTGCCTTCCGGCCGGACAGTGCCGTTAACTGCGATAAACCCGGTTTTGCCGAATACATTCGCAAGCTTTCGGCGGTATCCGGCCTGCCCATCCGTACGCTGGACGACGTTACCGCCGCGCTGGATTCGCGGGTGCAGTATTTCCACAACCATGGCTCCCGGCTGGCCGACCACGGGCTGGACCGTCTGCCCTATGCGGATGTGGACCGTCGCAAGGCGGAAAAGGCGCTCCGGCAAGGGCTGCAGGGCGACGTGCCGGACGCGGAATGCGCCGAGCATTACCGTACCGCCATATTGCTGGGCCTTGGCGAAAGCTACCACCGCCGCGGCTGGGTGCAGCAGTATCATATCTCTGCCATCCGGGATATCAATACCCGCGGCTATCGTGCGTTCGGCCCCAATACGGGCTTTGACGCTATTGCGGACGAACCCTTCGCCGCGCGCCTCGCCAAGCTGCTGGACGCGCAGGATCGCGTGGACAAGCTGCCAAAAACCATTCTGTATACGCTGAACCCGACGTTCAACTATGCCCTCGCCGCCATTGCAGGCTCCTTTCAGGGCGGCACGCCCGGCAAGGTGCAGTTCGGCACCGCGTGGTGGTTCGCCGATCAGCTGGAAGGCATGCGCGAGCAGATGAAAACGCTCGCGTCGGTGGGTCTGCTAAGCACCTTCGTCGGCATGCTTACGGATTCGCGCTCGTTTGTCAGCTACCCCCGGCATGAGTATTTCCGACGGTTGCTGTGCGATATTATCGGCGGCTGGGTAGAAAACGGCGAATATCCCAACAACGAGGAAACCCTTGCCGGGATTGTACGCGGTATTTGCTACGATAACGCCGTCGTCTACTTCGGCATCCAACCGTAATCCGGCATAACCCGCCGTGTTTTCGCGCTCTGCAACTGCTTCCGGGCACGCGCCCGGCCTACGTGGTTCGGGCATCGAAATTGATCCCTTTTTCGCCGCCGGATTCTCCGGTGGACCGATCCCATTCACTCCTCCGCGAGGCCGATTTCGCGGTCGTCCTCTCGGCGTCCTCCTCCCCGAGTACGAGCTTCGTGCGCGGGGTTTTCCTATCGTTTGGCTGATAGTCTGAGCAATCCGATAACCAGTCTGCCATCCGCAACATCGTTCACGCAAAGCTTCGGGAAAAAGCTGTGTTTTATACTGCGTTAAAGCATCAGATGAGCGAGCCGCCGCGCAATAACCGAAGCAGCATACCGGAGCTTTTTTCCTTTTAGCACTGCCAGTTCCGTTCGCGTACAGGGCAGTTTTGGGGTGAGCACATGTCGGCCATACCCTGTTGCTACGGATTATCGGGTATTTCCCCGCTTGAACGGTTTAATTGCGACAAAATAACAGGCGGTTTCAAACTAGACACACGTACCCCGTTACCGTGAGGGCGACAGACAAAGGGATCACACTCCGAAAGTGTACTGCCGCGAAAGAGCCTATTAAAACATGCAACAAAAAAAGAGTGGCATTGCCACTCTTTAAACCGTTATCAAACCTCTTGCCTACGCAAGCTCAGCTTGCTTAAAAAGGTTCAGATGCGCGAAGCCAAGCCGCACACGTGCGGGAGCGTACACGGACGTACGTGACCGCCTGTTGCGGCGCAGGCGACAAAGCAGATGGGCCTTTTTCAGCAAGCTGGGGCCGCACGTTGCGGCGCAGGCGACATAGCAGATGGGCCTTTTTAAACAAGCTGGGGCCGCCCGTTGCGGCGCAGGCGGCATAGCAGATGAGCCTTTTTCAGCAGGCAGAAATGGCATGCCGCTCTTTTTCGTTTACACTCCACCTGGACGCCGCAAACCTGTAGCTTTCCCGGCACCGGCTTTTTCATCCGGAAGGCTTATTTCAGCACTTCGCTCAAGCCCACAAATTTCAGGGGGTTCTCAGCGTATTTGTTTTCCATTTCGCTCAGATAGATATCCAGCGCCTGCGCCGTATAGATACTGTTGTCGGACATATGCATCACCAGTATCACGCCGCTCTTTGTGTTCGCCTTCATCTGCGCGGCCAGTTTGGTAGCGTTGGTCGCCTTATAGTCCTGTGTAGAGTAACTGCCGGAAACCGAGTAGCTGAATCCGCAATCCAACACAGTGGTCAGCCCTTTTTTGCCAACGGCCAGAGTCGGCGGGCGGAACAGCAGCGACAGCGACGGATGTCCGTTGGTTTTCATGTCGCCGATGATGGATTGCAACAAGTCGTATGAAGTTACGACGTCCTTTTGCAAAGCCAGCGCTTCTTCATCCGTCAGTTCGGTGAACTTTCTGCCGGAGCCGGTATCGATGGACAACGGCAAATGGGTGTGCGTATGGTCGCCGATCGTATGGCCCGCCGCAGCAATGGCGCGCAGCAGGTTGGGGTTATAAGCCACATTTTTCGTACGCACAAAGAAGGTGGCTTTCGCGTTATGCCTTTCCAGCACGTTCAGTATCTCGGTAATGGCGCGGTCGGTGCCCCAGTCGTCAAACGTCAGGAACACCATATTGTTGCCATTGAGCACCATACCCTTTTTATCGAGCTGCTTGATTTCCGCACGGGTGAAGCCCGGCAGGA
>JAQUXV010000236.1 GCA_028692205.1 Eubacteriales bacterium | reverse complement strand
TCTCTTCTGCGCTCTGGTGCCGGATGTGCGCCGCACGTTCGAGTATCACGGTTCGGAACATAAAACGGTCTACTGCAACGAGCATCATTTGCCGCTCACACCCGAAAACGCGCAGCAGTTCAGCACGCTGCACCCCCGCTGCGGAACCAGCTTTCTGCTGTTGGTGTTTGTAATTTCTATTATTCTGTTTACACTGGTAGGCTATCAGGGCAGCTCGTTCGCGTGGCGGCTGTTAAGCAGGCTGGCGCTTCTGCCCATCGTGGCGGGCGTGAGCTATGAGGCGCTGAAAGGCCTTGCCCACAGCGAGAGTTTGCTGGCGCGTATTCTGCGCTGGCCGGGGCTGCAGCTGCAGCGCCTGACCACCCGCCCGCCGACGGACGAAATGGTGGAGTGTGCCATCTGTTCTATGAACGCGGCGCTGTACGGCCTGCCCGCGCACGCTAAACGCACGCCGGAAGGCTGGGCGATTTTGCACAGCTATCAGGAGAGCGATCCGGCTTATGTGCCGCCGCAGGCGGAAGAACCCGTTACCGATACGGAAAACGTGCCCGCGGAACCTGCGGTCGCTATGCAGGGAGGCGCGCAGCCGCTGACGGCTACGGTGGACTGAATGTTGACGATACATGAGGCGATTCGGCTTGGCACGGAGATGCTGAAGGCAGTGCCCGACCCGAAGCTGGATGCGCTTGCATTGCTGGAATATGTGACGGGCGAAGCCCCGCTGGTTCTGCTGATGAAGATGCAGGAGAACCTGACAGCCGAGCAGGAGGAACGTTTTCGTTCGCTCCTGCTTTTACGCACCGAGCGGCAGCCGCTGCACTACCTGCTGGGGTCGCGCTGCTTTTTCGGATACGATTTTCTGGTCGACTCCCGCGTGCTGATTCCACGGCAGGAAACGGAAATGCTTTGCGATCTGGCGCTTAAAACGGCGAAGAATCTGCCTGAACCGCGTGTGCTGGACGTATGCACCGGCAGCGGCGCGATTGCGGTTGTTGTGAAACTGGGTTGTCCGCGTGCGGCGGTGACCGGCTGCGATTTAAGCGGGGACGCACTGGAGGTTGCCCGTGAAAATGCCCGCCGCAACTATGCCGACATCCGCTTCCTGCAGGGTGATCTGTTATCGCCGGTTGCCGGAGAGCGCTTTGATGTGATTGTGTCCAACCCGCCCTATGTGGACAGATCCGAATGCGATGAACTGCAGCCCGAGGTAATGCTGGAACCGCGCATGGCGTTGGACGGCGGTGCAGACGGGCTGGATTTTTACCGCAGGCTGGCTGCGGAAGCACCCGACTGCCTTGCTGAGGGCGGAATGCTGCTGTTGGAAGTCGGAGATCGGCAATCCCGTTCGGTGACGGCGCTTTTACATAATACGGGCCGCTTTCGAGAGGTTCGGTATCACCGGGATCTTTACGGGAAAGAACGTTACGTTACAGCGCTCCTGTCCGCCTTTCCCACATAGCGCCCATCGTCTGTTTGGGACTGAAGGACGATAAAAGGAGCGAACTGTTTTGTTTGAGAAATTTGATTGGATGATCGGACGCTATCAGGAGTTGAACGAGACAATCGTTCAGCCGGAGGTAATCGCCGATACCGAAAACTACCAAAGACTTCTGAAGGAACACGCGGCGTTGGAACCCGCTGTGAACGCTTATCAAGAATATCAGTTGATACTGACGCAGCTAAAAGAAGCTGAAGAGATGCTGGAAATACCCGACATGGCCGATATGGCGCAGGAAGAAACGGAACGGCTGGAAAAGCTGAAGGGCGAGCAGGAACAACAGTTAAAACTGCTGCTGCTGCCTAAAGACCCGGACGACGACCGCAACGTGGTTGTGGAGATCCGGCAGGGGGCAGGCGGCGATGAAGCCGCGCTGTTCGGGGCGCTGCTATTGCGAATGTACACGCGTTACGCCGAACGGCACCGCTTTAAGCTGGAGCCAGTAAGCTATAACATGACCGAGCTTGGCGGCGTGAAGGAAGCGGTTTTCAACATCCGGGGCGGCGGCGTGTTCAGCCGCCTGAAATACGAAAGCGGCGTGCATCGCGTGCAGCGGGTGCCCAGCACCGAAGCATCCGGACGTATCCACACCAGCACCTGCACCGTTGCAGTGCTGCCCGAGGCGGAGGATGTGGAGATCAACATTGCGCCAAACGACCTGCGTATCGACGTGTACCGCTCTACCGGCCATGGCGGACAGTGCATCAACACCACCGACAGCGCCGTGCGCATTACGCACCTGCCGACCGGTTTGGTGGTGACCTGTCAGGACGAGAAAAGCCAGATTAAGAACCGCGCCAAGGCTATGCTGGTGCTGAAAAGCCGCCTCTACCAGAAGTTCCGCGAAGAGAAGGACGCGGCTTACGCCGCAAACCGGCGCGGACAGATCGGCACAGGGGACCGCAGCGAGCGTATACGCACCTATAACTTCCCGCAGGGGCGCGTAACCGACCACCGCATCGGGCTAACGCTTTACCGTATCGACGAGATTATGGACGGCGATCTGGACGAGGTTATTGAAGCGCTGACACTGGCGGAGCAGGCGGAGAAACTGAAAGATCTTGGAGAGCAGGCGTGAACGATGGAAACGAAGCTGAGTGAGCCGACGCCGCAGGCGCTGAAGGAAGCGGCGGATCTCATTCGAAGCGGCGAGCTGGTGGCTTTTCCGACGGAGACGGTTTACGGCCTTGGCGCAAACGCGCTGGACGCCGTGGCGGTTGCGAAAATCTTTGTGGCAAAAGGCCGCCCGAATGACAACCCGCTGATCGTACATGTGCCTTCGCCGGAGGCGGCCGAGCCGCTGTGTTATGTGGACGCTAGGGCTAAAAGCCTGATGCAGGCGTTCTGGCCCGGGCCGCTGACACTGTTGATGCCCAAAAAGCCGGTGATTCCCGAAGCGACCAATGCCGGGCTGCCGAGCGTAGCCGTACGGCTGCCAAGTCATCCGGTGGCACAGGCGTTCCTGCGCGCGTGCGGCGTGCCGGTTGCCGCCCCGAGCGCGAACCTGAGCGGCCGCCCAAGCCCAACCACCGCGCAGCATGTGCTGCAGGACTTGAACGGGCGAGTCCCTCTAATTTTGGACGGAGGGCCCTGCGAAGTCGGGCTGGAAAGCACAGTGCTGGATTTGACGACCGAGGTGCCAACCATTGTCAGGCCGGGCGGAGTGACAAAGGAAATGTTACTGAAACTATTGCCGGAAGTGAACGTTGCGCCAAGCGTGATGCGCCCGTTGGCGAAAGGCGAGAAGGCCGTAAGCCCGGGCATGATGTACAGGCATTACGCGCCCAAAGGGCAGCTGACGCTGGTAAAAGGCGCGCCGGAGAATGTGCGCACGGCCTGCCTGCGGCTGTACCGTGAAGCGGAGGCAAGGGGCGAGAAGGCCTGTATCCTCAGCATGCGCGAGCATGAAGCGTGGTACGAAGGGTGCGATACGCAGCCGATCGGCAGCCTGGCACAGCCGGAAACGGTCGCGCACACCTTATTTGCGGCGCTGCGTCGTATGGATGAGCAGAACGTGCAGACGATTCTGTGCGAAGCGGTGGATACGCGCGGAATCGGCTTGGCGATTATGAACCGTATGTGCCGCGCGGCGGCGTTCCACGTAATGGAGGTATGACCGAAAGGGAGGGGTACCTATGCCGGACGTCCTGTTCGTATGCAGCGGAAACACCTGTCGCAGCCCCATGGCGGAATGCCTGTTTAACGATTTTTGCGTAAAAAACGGTCTGGCATACCGCGCGGAATCTGCCGGACTGTATGCGCAGGAAGGAACCGCGGCATCGAATAACGCCTTCTATGCCATGAAGGAACTTGGGCTAAACCTTTCAAGGCATGTGGCGCGCCCCATCAACTATTCGCTGGTACGGGATACGAAACTGGTGGTTGCCATGGCGGAGAGCTACGCGCATGCGATCTTGGCCCGGTATCCCGATGCAAACGTCGTCGCCTTTCATCCGCCGGTAAACGATCCGTATGGGGAATCTATTGCGGTTTACCGCGAAATAGCCAGTGATTTGGGAAAACGCATGCAATGGGTGCTGAACAAGCTGACGGAAGCAGAGAAAACCAAGCAGCCAGGCAACTAATTGATAACCGAGGAAAGAAATAATGGAGATTTTTGCACAGGGGAAACCGTTTTACAAGGGAAACCTGCATTGCCATACCACCGAAAGCGACGGCGCAAAAACGCCGCGGGAGGTGATAGACCTTTACCGGGAAGCGGGCTATGACTTTTTATCCCTTACCGATCACCGGCGCGTTACGGTGCCTGAAAGCCAAATGGATAACGGGATGTTGCTTCTGCCGGGAATCGAGTTGGACTACTCGCTGTCCAGCGAGGTTGTGCATATCGTTGGCTTTGGCATGACGGACGATATTCTACCCCGCATCCGCTACGAGCTGGGGCCGCAGGCTGGCATCGACACCATTCTAAGCTGTGGCGGGCGCGCCATTGTTGCGCATCCGCACTGGTCGCTGAACACCATGGCGACCCTGATGGGCCTGAACGGCGCGACAGCGGCTGAGGTGTACAACACCATGTCCTTTATGCGGCCGGACAGCTCCGGGATACTGGATGTGGTGTCGGCGCACGGAAAGCTGTATCCGATGGTCGCCGCGGACGACTCGCATAAATACGAGGGGGAAGCGGGCGTAAGTTACACAATGGTACAGGCGGATGAACTGAGCGCCGAGGGGATCAAACGTGCGATGGATCGGGGCCTGTTCTACGCAAGCCAGGGCCCCCGGATTGAGCAGATTACGATTGAAGAAGGGGAACTGCGGGTGCGGTGCTCGCCGGTGGAGCGCGTGTACTTCCATACCAATCTGGCATGGACGTCCGGTCGGTCGGTTGTCGGCAGCGGACTGCGGCAGGCGGCATACCCTTTGAAACTGGAGCTGGGCGAGCGGTTCGCCCGCTGCCAATTGATCGACGCGCAGGGCAGAAGCGCGTGGAGCAGCCCGATCGCCCTGTAAGACGAAAA